>SVQJ01000170.1 GCA_015065395.1 Oscillospiraceae bacterium | reverse complement strand
TCCCAAAGAGGAGAGCTTTTCTTGTTTTTATTCAGCGTTTATTTCGGAAAGATTTACTACTCTGCCGCCTTCCTCGCGGCTACGGAGCCCGGCTACGAGCATCTTCATAAGCTCTACGGTTTCCTCGAAGGGGAAAGGCTCAACTCCCGTTCTCAGCCATTCAACAAACTTTACAAGCTGTGTCTTAAAATCGTGATAAGAATCAAGAGAATTAAGATATACGCTTCCGGCGCTTCCGATAAGAAGGATTCCCGCGCCTGCCATTCCGATTCCCTGAGGGATATCGATACGGCATCCGTTCTCGTGAACAATATGAACGTGGGTGCGCTCAAATGTTCCGCTGTTTTGTACAGAAACAAATCCGGGGCCAAGTATGGGATACATCTGCTCAAGGGCATGAATTCCATAGGTCTCCCACTTTTTTGACATAGGAGAACAGATGTACATCATTTTTCCAAGCTCATAGGTAGAACGGTGATAAGGAACATACTCCTTGGCGTATCGAAGGCTTGAGCTTGTTATAAACTTCTTGCCTTCCTTTCTCCACTTTACAAAAGTTTTTAGATCCTCTTCATTATTAATGAGAGGCTTGTCGATAAACATGGGAAGTCCTGCGTCAAGAAAAGGTTTGCAACGCTCTATATGCTCATCACCCACGTCTGTTGCGCAGATAACTGCATCCACCTGGCCAATCATCTCAAGAGGGTCATCAACAACGTTTGGGATGTTCGATGCCTTCGCCATGTGCTCTGCCATTTCACGGGTAGCATAGCCGGTACAGCAGATATGAGTGATCTTCGCCCCGGGAATACCGAAGGTCTCGGGAGGCTGCTTTGAGAGATAATCGGGGATGACCGGGAAGGGACAGTCCTTCATATAATCCCAGTTATATCCGTTGAAAATAGCACTCCAGGAATAGGGGTGTCCGTTACCCTCAGTCATACCAAGGATACCGATCTTTATTTCTTTATCGCCGAGAGGAAAATTTGACATAATTTACTCCGTTCTTATTTGGGACGGGACAATACCTTCATGATCTCGGGTATGTTCACATCGGCAAAAGTTTTTTTCAAAATGTCTGTTGTTTCTTCGCTCAGAGGGTGAGCGTCAAAATAATGAATATTGCTTTTTATCTGCTCCGAGTTGTCAGCACCGAGAACAAGGCTCGTAACACCTGGCATATCGCGAAGAAAGGTTATTGCCATTTCCGCAATAGTGAGTCCTTCCTTTTCGCAAAGCTCATGGAGCTTCAGTATTCTTGGAAGTGCGTGCTTTGCAAGAATAGGATCAGTTATCTTTCCGGGCTCAAGGAAAAAGAGCCCCTGCAAGAACACACTCCTGACAAACATAGTAATGTTGCGTTCATACAGTTTTTTTGTGTGACCGCTATTTATAAGTCGCTGATCAAAAATGCTCAAAGGTATCTGGGTTGATGTAAACACATCATACTCAAGCATTTTATCAATATCAGCACCGCTGTACATTGACACACCGACCATATCGCAATAACCGCGTTTTATTAGGTCGCCGAAATACTGAGAAAGCCTGCCGCCGTACTCAAACAGCCATTGGCTGTCATGAAGCATTATATTATTGACCTTATTAACACCAAGCTTTTCAAGAGATGTTTCAACACTTTCAATAATGTGCGCCTCATAATTTTTGGGATCAACATCATCCTCAATCGCCACCTTAGTGGAAATGAAAGGCAGTTCCTTTTCGCTTTTTTTGAAATATCTGCCTATGATATCCTCAGAATCACCGTATGCACGGGCAGTGTCGATACTTGTTATACCAAGATCAAGTGCCGTTTCAATCATTCCATGACTTTGATCTTCAGCTGGTTTTCCGGTATCATTTGCAATACCGTAATGAAGCCCAAACTGAACAGTCCCCAAAGACATTTTCGAAATTTTACAGCCTGCGACATCCGAGTATTTCATTATTTTATATCCTTTCCGCTGATCTTATCGGTTATAGAAAGATAATAATCCGAAAGACCGCAAACATCAGCACCTACGGAAATAAACGTATATCCCATATCAACGAGAGCGTCAAAATTGCCTGTTCCGCCCACAGTTCCTGCCCATTTTCCGTGACGGCGAGCACACTCGGCAACACGCTTCTTGGTTTCAAGAACTAAAGGATCATCGCAGATATAGGGCTTACCGATTCCTTGACTGAAATCCGCAGGACCGAAGAATATCATATCAATTCCGTCAAGGGCGCATATTTCCTCAAGCTCTGCAAGAGGCTCCGGATCCTCGATCTGAACAATAACAAATCGCTCTTCATTTGCAGTTTTGATATATTCCTGCTCATTTACAAGACAATACATTCCGTCAGCATTTCCGCCGTCGATGGGTCTCCTTCCCACAGGATGGAATTTCGTGAAATATACGATCTTTTTTGCTTCCTCAAGGCTCATAAGATGAGGAACCATAATACCTGCACAGTCGGCTTCTAAAGGTCGAATAAGATCATTATATCCACCCTTGGCAACTCTGCAGAGAACATCAACGTCAAAATTCTTTGCAACTCTGACAGAGTTCTCAATGAATGCAAAATCATTGGGAATATGCTCCATATCTACCCAGATACAATCAAAGCCGCACATTGCAGCGATCTCACAGTTGCGAAGATCGGAAAGGTTAATTTTTGTGCAGGTGGCAACCTTGCCTTCCCTCATTTTTCGAAGGACCCTGCTGTTTCTCATATGGAATTCCATAACTACACCTCTTTAGGCTCAGCGAGCTGTATAACCGCCGTCAATATTGAGAGAAGCTCCGGTAATATATGAAGATGCCTCGGAAGCAAGGAAAACAATAGCACCCTGTATATCGCTTTCATTAGCCATTCTGCCGAGATAATTCATCTTTGCATATCTGGCAAGGAAGCCTTCAGGCTGATTATTGAAAAGCCCTCCGAGATTAAGGCAATTAACACGTACGTTTGCATGACCGTAGCGTGCTGCAATAACTCTTGTAAGATTTACCATACCGCCCTTATGGAAGAAATAATCGGGAGATCCCACTGCATCCATAGAAGGATCGTCCTCATAGAGATAAGGATTAGATCCGCAGATACCCATATAAGAGCCAATATTTATAATGCTGCCGCCTCCGATCTTTTCCATCTGATCTCCGAATGCGCGGGTGATTGCAAAGAGACCGGTTGCATTGACCTCCATGGATTTTGCAAAATTCTCCAAAGGATCATCATATTCATGCATAGGACGAAGAACGGAATTGTTAACAAGGATATCAACCTTACCGTCGCGCTCAACCATTCTTGCAAGAAGTGCCTTTATGCTTTCTTCATCTGCTTGATCGTAAGAATCAGCATAGACCTTATCATACCCTTGTGCATTAAGCCCATCGGTGAATTTTTTACAATTTTCAAGGCTTCTGGATGCACAGCAAACAGTTGCACCCGCCTCAGCAAGTGCAATTACCATCTGTGTTCCGTAATAGCCGGAACCACCGGTAACAAGGGCAACCTTTCCGTCAAGACGGAATCTATCAATAATATTCTTTTTATCCATGATAATCACCTGTCAGAAGAGAGATTTAACAGCATCAACAAGCACCTCACCGGCTTCTCTGGTAAACACAGATGTACCGACCTCGTATCCGCCCTCGTCAAATGCTTCATTTGTGAAAATGTATCCGGGAAGAGAACCGTTAGTTACTTCAAATACAAAGGTTTTCTCACAGGGAGAAGACTCTTTCAGATCAAGTCCGTATTCCACGAAAACTTCACCCTGCATAGCACAGATGAGAGTATCGTGAAGCTTGAGTGTCAGAACCTCACAGGGGAGCTCGCCGCCGCATACGCTTCCGGTCTGTTCAAACTGCTCCGCATAGTAAAACTCATTCTCACGGCCGAACATATCAAGCTCGGCGTTTCTCTTTGCGATATAATCATCATCGGGCATTTCAGCAAAACGCTTTCTTGCTGCCTCCATATCCGCTCTT
>SVQJ01000014.1 GCA_015065395.1 Oscillospiraceae bacterium | reverse complement strand
GCACTATGTGGGACGAGATGCAAACCGCGGCGCCTGCGCACAGCCCTGCCGATGGATATTTGAAAGAGGCGGTGCTCTCCACGCGGATATCGCGGAGGAAAAGAGACGCGAGGAATTACTGCCCGTTATTGAGGACGGGGGCGATACCTTCGTTATGAGCTCAAAGGATATGTGCATGATCGAGCATATTCCAAAGCTTTGCGAGGCAGGTATCCACTCCTTTAAGCTGGAGGGCAGAGTTCGCAGCGCTTATTACACTGCCGTTGTTACTAACACTTATAAAATGGCACTGGATGCTTATTTTGCAGACCCTGAGGGTTATACATACGATCCCCGATACCTTCGGGAGCTTGAAAGCGTCTCACACAGAGAATACGGCACCGGTTTTTTCTTCAAAAGCCCTCATGAGGACGCAAATATCGTCACCGAACCGGGATATATAAGAGAAAAAGCCTATCTTGCAACCGCAGTCAAGGGCTGCGATGCCGGCGGTGTTGCAACCTTTATTCAGCGCAACAAGACCGTTTCGGATCAGAGCGTTGAGCTTCTGTGCCCCGGGAAGGTGGGGATCCCCTTCACCGCTAAAGAGCTTTCCGATGCCGAGGGTAATCCTATTCCCTCCGCGCCCCATCCGGGTATGCTTTTCACCCTTCGTTCTCCCGTCGCGGTGCACGAGGGAGATATCCTCCGCGGCGGAGAATAACAACAATTCTAAAGGAACAGGGTGTATAACAAATGTTTATCTTTGAAATGCTCAAGTCCCTTCTTCTCGGTATAGTTGAAGGTATAACCGAATGGCTCCCCGTCAGCTCCACGGGACATCTTTTGCTGTTTGACGAGTTTATACATATCGATGCATTTAAGGATCCCTCCTTCAAAAACCTCGTCATACAGGTCATGCAGCTGGGAGCTATCATGGCCGTTGTGGTTCTCTATTTCAAAAGGCTCAATCCCTTTTCATTAAAGAAATCACAGACAGAAACAAAGAACACCTGGCTTCTCTGGTCAAAGATCATAGTTGCGGTCATTCCCGGCGGATGCGCAGTGGTGGCTATGAAGCTTCTCGGCCGCGATATTCCCGATGATCCCGTGATCATAGCGGCAGCTCTCGTTGCATACGGTATCGCATTCATCATCATCGAGCGCAACCGAAAAGACAAAGCTTTCCGCATCCGCTCAGCTGACGATCTTGATTACAAAACTGCCTTCGGTATCGGCCTTTTCCAGGTGCTTTCCATAATCCCCGGCACATCCAGAAGCGGCTCAACCATCCTTGGCGCAATGCTTCTCGGAGTTGACCGTACCGCGGCGGCTGATTTCTCGTTTTTTCTCGCTATCCCCGCCATGGCAGGCTCCTCCGGCCTTGAGGTTCTCGATTACGTGAAGGACGCCGTCGATGGAACCGCCCCCGCCTTCGGTGCCGAGCAGATCGCGGTTCTCGCCGTTGCCACCCTGGTCTCCTTTGCGGTATCTATGGTCGCTATCAAATTCCTCACCGGATTTGTTCGCCGCCACAGCTTTGAATCCTTTGCCTGGTACCGTATCGCCATCGGTATAATACTGCTGGGATACTTCCTTATTTTTGCATAAATATTCACAAATATTCAAAACTGTCCGTATCCTAAAAAGGATTTGGACAGTTTTTTCCTTTATAAGCAACTTTTTTATTCAAAATGTTCATGATATTGCAGGTTTTGAATGTATTTTATTCATATTTGCTATTGACAAAGAATCGGTGCTGGTTTATAATTCTGTTTGTACTATTTTTATGGAGGACATAATAATGAAAAAGTTTATTACACTTATTCTTGCACTTGCACTTCTCTGTGCACCTGCTTGTCTCGTTTCCTGCGGAAATGATGACGCAAATACTCTCACAATGGCAACCAATGCAGCATTCCCTCCCTATGAGTTCATAGAAGACGGTGATTACGCAGGCATCGACGTTGAGATTGCACAGGAGATCGCAAAAAAGCTTGATATGAAGCTTGAGATCGTTGACACTGAGTTCGATTCCATCATCGGCGGCGTCGTTTCCGGCAAGTACGACATGGGTATGGCAGGCATGACCGTTACCGAGGACAGACTTGAGAACGTCAACTTTACTTCTACATACGCTACAGGTATTCAGGTAGTTATCGTTAACGAGGACAGTGAATACACTTCCTACGAGGACTTCTACACCGGATTTGACGAAGAGGGCAATCCCAAGGGTGTTAAGGAAAACATCACCATCGGTGTTCAGCAGGGCACTACCGGCGATATCTACTCCTCTTCCAAGCCTAAGGACTGGGGCTTTGGCGAAAAGAACGTAAAGCGTTACAAGACCGGCGCTGAGGCTATCATGGCTCTCCAGGCAGGCAAGGTTACCTGCGTTATCATCGATAACGAGCCTGCAAAATCCTTTGTTGCTGCAAACAAGGGCCTTAAGATCCTTGATACCTCTTACACCGAAGAGGACTACGCGATCGCGATCGCTAAGGACAACGACAAGCTTCTCCACAAGGTAAACAAAGCTCTTGAAGAGCTTATTGCCGACGGTACTGTTCAGAAGATCATCGACAAGTACATCCCCGCAGAGTAATCACAAAATTTCAGAAGGGTGGGTTCTGCCCGCCCTT
Organism: Oscillospiraceae bacterium; assembly: GCA_015065395.1. Lineage (GTDB taxonomy): Bacteria > Bacillota > Clostridia > Oscillospirales > CAG-272 > Avispirillum. The sequence goes on along the minus strand of SVQJ01000014.1, from coordinate 15,053 downwards.
CTTTTGTGTGAAAGGACATCGTTTTGAAGGAATTTATAAATAATATCGCAAGAGGTATCATGAATTGGTACCACAACTTCGCCGACGATTTTAACGAGAATTTCATTGAGCAAGACCGCTGGAAGCTGCTTCTGGAGGGTCTCGGCAACACCATGCTTATAACCGCCGGTGCGCTCGTTTTGGGCGTGCTTATCGGCATCGTTGTTGCCGGTGTTCGTTCCTCCTTTGATAAAAACCAGGAGACCCTGAAAAAGCGCGGCGGCTTTGGTTACGGTATTTTCGCATTTTTCAACATGATATGTAAGATCTATCTTACCGTTATTCGCGGAATACCTATGGTCGTTCAGCTTTTGCTTTTCGTTTTCGTTTTTCTTCCCAAGATCGATGAGCTGCCTGTTGCTATAATTGCATTCGGTATAAACTCAGGTGCTTATGTTGCCGAGATCTTCAGAGGCGGAATCATGTCCATAGATCAGGGACAGTTTGAAGCAGGCAGAAGTCTCGGATTTAACTACTTCCAGATGATGCGTTTTATCATTATTCCCCAGGTATTTAAGGTGGTTCTCCCCACCCTCTGTAATGAGTTTATCGTACTTATCAAGGAAACATCCATCGCTGGATATGCGGCGATCATGGATCTTACTAAGGCAGGAGAGCTAATCAGAGGACGTACCTTCTCTGCATTTTTGCCCCTTATCGCCGTTGCTCTGATCTACCTTGTTATAGTTATGATACTTACATGGCTCGTTGGACTCTTGGAAAGGAGACTTCGCAAAAATGAACGCTGAAAACAACGCACTTATCAGTATACGGGACTTAAAAAAGCACTACAACGATGGAAAGGTGCGCGCACTTGACGGTATCAACTGTGATATACAGCGCGGCGAAGTCGTTGTTATCATCGGCCCTTCCGGCAGCGGAAAATCAACTTTTCTGCGTTCTCTCAACCTTCTTGAGATACCTACGGAAGGAAGCATTATCTTTGACGGGGTCGACATTACTGATCCCAAAACCAATATTAATCTGCACCGACAGAGAATGGGAATGGTTTTCCAGCATTTTAACCTGTTCCCTAACATGAACATTCTCAAAAACATGACCTGCGCTCCCATGACCCTTTTGAAAAAAAGCAAGCAGGAGGCCGAAGAAAAAGCTCTGGATCTGTTGACAAAGGTCGGTCTTGCCGACAGAGCAAGTGCATACCCAAGCCAGCTTTCCGGAGGCCAAAAGCAAAGAGTTGCCATCGTTCGTGCGCTTTGTATGGAGCCCGAAGTTATGCTCTTTGATGAGCCTACAAGTGCTCTTGACCCTGAAATGGTCGGTGAGGTTCTTGAGGTTATGAAAAGCCTTGCAAACGACGGTCTGACTATGGCGGTGGTCACACACGAAATGGGATTTGCAAAGGAAGTTGCTTCCAGAGTTATCTTCATGGATGAGGGCATTATCATCGAAGAAGGTACTCCCGACGAGATATTCAATCATCCCAAGAGTGAAAGACTTAAGGATTTTCTTTCTAAAGTTATATAAAAGGATGCCGCAAGGCAAAAAGTCCAAAAAGAGGGAGACACACCCAGACGAGCTAATTCGTTTGGGTGTGTCTCCCTCTTTTTGGTTATGGCACCTTGGGTGCCTCAGCCTCAGCCAAAGCCGAGATCTGCTTTGGCGACGCCTTTTGACTTGTTATTTTCAGCAAGACCCATCTGAAAGTTTTTTCCAATCTTTTTTCAAAAAAGCGAGCGTTTCTCCTTTGCAACCCCTGATTTGACAAAAGCGTTTTAATACTCTTTTTTCTCTTTTATCATTTTTCTGAGATATGCAAAGGTTTTGTCTTCACCCTCCTCTGCAAGCATACGTAGAAGCTTTTCAAGCATATCGGAGGTTTCGGGGTGGATAAATCTGTTTTCCCTTCCCCCTTCAAAATACTCTATCGGGTCGCTGTTCTTATACGCCTTACCCTTATATATTTTACTCGCCGCAACTCTGTCGCAGAACATTTCCGCAAGATAGCGAAAAGGCATTTTTATGGGGACTACTTTACGCTTTTCGGCGCAGTAATCCGTCCAATATTCAAAATGGTGGCGGTTTCTGCCCTTATGATGCAGCCAGGCTTCGGAGTAGCCCTTGGCTTTCCTTTCCTCAACGTTGGGGCTATGATCCCCTGCGTAAAATCTTGCACCCTTGAAAAACTCAATGGGAGAATATTTTGAAAGGTCATGGCGCAGGCCCTGCCAAAGGATACCCGCCCTTTTGCAATTGGCAATCACCTTATGGCGATGATGGGTTATTGTTGCAAAGTGTTTTACGGGATGAAACGACATTTACTTATCCTCTTATCTTTTATCATACTCCCATAAGGGAAAACAGCCACATCACAAGGGGAATGCTCCCTGCCGACAGCAAAGTGGACACCGCAAACAGCTCTGAGGCATAGACACTGTCCTTTCCGTATCGGTGTGAGAACATTGTGGTTATCACCGCCGACGGGCAGGATATGGCGATCAAAAGCACCCTCAAAACCTCTGAGGAGATACCCAGCTTTGAAAATACATACAGTATGGCGGCGGCGATCAACGGGATCGCAAGAAGATGCACTGCCGTTATTATATATACCCTGATCTTTTTAAGGCATTTTACAATATTTGTTCCCGAAAGGGTTGCTCCGGCAACAAGCATTGCCATGGGCGTATTCATATTTCCGATGGTTTCCAAAGGCTCTTTGATTATACTCGGAAGGGATATTCGGCAAAAGTAGAACACGAGTCCGAGCACGATGGCAAATATCGCCGGAGTGCAAAGATTTTTAACAGTGGTCCTTGCCGATGCTTTGCCCGTCATCTGAGAGATACCGTAGGTCCATGCCACAACATTGAATACGGTCACATACATGGACAGATAAATAACTCCCTCTCCGCCGAAAACGCTTTCTACAAGGGGAATTCCCATGAACCCGCAGTTTGTGAGTATCACCGTTAATCGCTCTATTGCTGAATTATCTCTCTTTTTGGGGATGAGCACCACCGCAATAGCGATCTGTAAGGTCATCACGAGAACCGATATGCCCAGAGATATGAATAGATTTTTGGCAATCGCAGAAGAATATTCCCTTTGGTATGAAACAAACATAACAAGGGGATTGACAAGAAGCAAGGTTACATTCGACAATATCTTGTTGCCCTTTGAATCGATCAAACCGATCTTTCCGCACACAAAGCCGATCGCCATTATGATAAACATAACGGCGATCTTACTGAGAATTACCTCGGTCATACAGCTTTTGTTATCTCGATCATATAAAGCTCTTCTGCTTTACCTGAGAAGGAAATACTATCTGCTTTACCGATCCTGCCGGTAAAAACCGTTTCTCCCGCTTCGTTTTCGATTCGGGCATCAAATTCATCACCATTTACAAAATCGGAAAGATCAAGAGAAAGGACCGTATCCTCATCGTTATACTTGCAGGCAATAAGAAGGATGTTCTCCTCCTCCTTTTTAAGATAGCCCGTAAGGCGGCAATTTGCATCGTCGCTGAGGACGCAATCCGAGATCATGGTTCCCTCTGTGAAATAGGAAAGATACTTCTTTCTCAGCTCACCGCAGGTTTTTACAGCCGCGGAAAACTCCGGATACTCGCTGATAAGTGCACTGCCGTTATACTCCTCGGGTCTTGAAGGATATACGTTCATCATAAGATTATCCATGAATATATACTTTACATAAAGAGGAGTGGAATCCACGTTCATATTGGGACGCAAGGTCTCTATTACGTGAAGATAGGGACGGTAGTCCCTCTTTTCATTCCAGTACAGCCAGTTCCAGGTAAAGTCTGTATTATCAACATCCGATTCATAATAAAGGGTGCTTTCGCTGGAGAATGCGCTGCCGGGATACATTTCTTCAGTTTCAAGTCTGAATTCATTGATAAGATCGTGGATGCTGTCATCAGAATTATCTCCGAGAACATACTGATCCCAGCAGATATCGTGGCATCCGCACTCATCGCGAAGAAAACGCAAGCCCTCTCTTATCTCCTGCTTCCACTGCTCGTTTGAGTGGTCGTGCATCTGAAAACAACCCCATCTGTCACAATAAGGAGCGGCAAACATGGGGATGGCCTCAGGCGTTTCCGCCCAGGAGCCGCTTCTCTTCTCTATACCAAGGTGGCGCGCGGTCTCCTCCCAAGCTGATATCCACGAAACGAGAGGAGTTATTATAATTCCCTTTTCTCTTATCTTATCTGCATTTTTCTTCCAATTATCAAAGCCACCCCATTCGCTGTAGAAGCGGTGCTTGCCGAAAGGGAGGTTCCAGTTAAACTGGCCCCACACATTCAGATCATAAAGGCCGTGCTCGATCATATCATCAGCAATGGTCTCAAAATCATCGTATTTCCATGAATAATCGGTGGGATGCTTGGGATATCCGTTTGCCATGAAAATAGTACGGAAGCCCAGCATCTCCTTTACTCTCTGAGGCACAGGAACAACTCTCTTTATATTGGAATTTGCAAATTCCTTATAAGCTCCGATACCGCGGATCCAGTCACCGCAATGGGGAGTGATCACGTATTCACCGGAATCATATTCTCCGCCCTTTTCGATCTTTGTGTTGCGAAGAGATGCTAAGCGCAGCTTATTTACTTTATTATCAAGCTTTATCCAGAGCTGCTCGCCGTATCCCATGTGCTCTGTTTCATCGGGACCCCAGCCCCAATGCTTTCTGAACATGGAGAAGCCTCCCTTTCGGCTTCCTATATCATACCATCTGCCGATAAAAGCTCTCTGCTGGAGACCGCCTGCGCGTATGATCTTTCCTGCGGTAGTCTCTGTCCATGCAAAGAATGTTTCACGGCTCTTTGCTGTGTTTTTGAACTGTACAAAGGGCTTCATGCTTCCGCCCATCATCGTGAGAATCTCGTGCTTTTCATCATGGGTGGGAACTATGCCGTTCATATCGGGGAAAAGGATCTGAGCTATCTGAGCCTCTGAATTATTCTTTACGTACAGACGCATGGACACGGATCTTTTATCCTCAAGAGCCCTAAGGGTGACCCTTGCATATATTCCGCCCCTATATTCCTCCACATCATCGCAGGGCATGGTATATGGAACGCTGTTATATGTGATAACAAGCGTTTCCCCGTCAAAATCAAAGCAGGGTGCATTTTTTCCGTACGCAGCAGTGGGATTTGCTCTCTGAATATCGTATTCCAGATGAACAGGCCATGCCAGATCAAAAAGACCCTTTCCATCCTGCATCATGGGAGCCGTTCCCGGAAGCTCGATGGAGAGAAGCGCGCCTGTCTCGCTTTCAAAGCTGTAATCGCATCCGTTAAGCGTATATGTTTTTTTCATTTTGCTGTTCCTTTCTTTGCTTTAGAGAAGTCCTGTTAAAATTCTGGTAAGGACGTTAGCATCCCTCGCATCAACCACACCTTCACCCGTAAGCTCTGCATTGCTTACATTGAAATCGTTATAGGTTCCCGAGAGATAACGCTTCAAAATATTCATATCCTTCGCGTTTACATTACCGTCTCCGTCCAGGTCGCCGGGGATGCCGAAATCCCCCACCTTAAGCATAACAGTTCCCGTAAGTCCGCTTTCAGTGGTGACCGTGATGCTGGTTACACCCTCTTTATTAATACAGATGATAGCACCGTCTCTGTAAAAATCAAAAAGCTCCGCCACGGTCTCATCTTCTATCTCCCACGAGATCACTGTATCCACAGTATCCTCCGGCCGATAGGAAATCTCTATAAAATAGTAGTCCCCCACATATTGATCTGCAGAAAGCACGATATCGCGGCCACCGTTGAGCACAACCCCTTCAGGCTTGTTTGCCCTATCCACCATCAGGGAATATCCCTCATTTTTTCCGTAAATATCCGTGAAAAGATAATAGATCTCGCCGGCATTCAGCGTATATTTCATGCTGAAATTCAACTCTTCACCGGAATCGTCATCTTCGCAAAGCACGTTATATCCGAAATCGGTTATAGCAGCGTACACATCCGTGCTTCCCGATGAATAGAATATATAGCTGCCGCTCTCCTGAGGGATAAACTCAATACAGGCACTTCCCGTTACCAGCTCGGGTCCGAATACTATCTCTTCACCTATCTCTCCGCTTATATAATCACCGATGCTTACCACGTCAATATAAGTACTAAGTCCGCTGTCGGAGGTTAAGGTGAGGCGGGCGCTGCCTTTTTTTGCAAAATATCCGCCCACGCCGTTTTCTACAAGGAACACGTTGTTTTTGGAAGAAACTATATTATAATCCTCGATTATTGCATTTTCAGGTGAAAACTCAACAGTGGGAGCATAATAATCTCCGCTAAAGCCAATAACCTCTGATCCTTCCAGAATGCTTACCTTCGTTGCAGGCACGCCTTTTTCAAGCTTTACCTGATAGGTTTCACCCTGTATCATTTCGCCTCTTGCCATATAATAATATGTTTCACCGGCGCTAAGCTCATACTGCAGGTGGAAATTGGTCTCATCACCCTTCATCTGAGATGTTTCCAGCAGATTCAGGTCGGAATCATAGAGCTCTGCATAGCAATAATCCTGTGAATCGGAATAGAAAACGTATATTCCGTTCTCTTTGGGGATGAATTTATAGCCTGCAAAATAATTATATCCATCCTCCGCCGCAACGGTCTCGACCTCTCCCGCAAAGATCTCGGGATAATCCTTGCCGATAACGGTAAAGCTCTTTTCAAATCCGCTTTCGCTTCTGACGGTTGCAGAGGTCGTTCCCTCTCCTACTATAACTATCTCGCCGAACTCATAAACTGCAACGCTTTCGTTTTCAATAAGAACCGTGTAGCCCTCATACGCCGCATTTTCGGGAAGGAAAAATATATCGGGATAAACGCTGTCTCCCACATAGCCCGTATATACACTTTCAGCCACATCTATGCCTGCGGCACTGACGCATTTATAAACCTTTCCCCTTGCAGATATACTGTGACCCGTGCTTTCGATATAGCAGGGGATATAGTATTTTTCTCCGCCTTCAAGCTCCGCCTGAACTTTTATTCTGTTGTCAGAATAAAAAACAGTTTCGCTCATTTCCGCTCCGCCGTAAATGATCGCAGCTTCCAGACTGTGCCAACCACCGGCACAGGAAAGATCGAAAGCATATATTCCGTCCTCTTCGGGAATAAACTCGTATGTGATGCTTTGTATAAAGTGATCCGCAGATATTTCCTTTATTTCCCCCGCGGATATACCTTGGACAGGCTCCGCCTCCACCGTGCAGCTTGCAGTCAGACCAAGCTCCGTGGTAACCGTCATCACGGAGGATCCGCTTCCAACGATATACACCATATTATTTGCATCAACTATCACCGCGTCCTCATTGGAGGAGGTGATGGTATATTCTTCTTCATATACTGCCTTGTCCAGGGGATGGAACTGTACATTTAGGTCATAGGATAAGCCTATCTGACCCTGAAAGCAATCAACCTCAAAGGAGACGGCAGTTGCCGTTTCAATCTTCGCAACCGTCACCCTATACACGCCGCTCATTAAATGATCGTAGGTGTGGCTTCTAAGGATATATTCCTCACCTGCAAGCATATAATGCTCCGTGCGAAAATTAAGACCTGCGTGATCATCATTATAATCAAGACAGTTCTGATGGCTGTCATAAATATAACCCACGGTATCGCACTGACCCTCGGCATAAAAGACGTATGCACCGCTTTGCGAGGGGGTGAAGGAGAACCACATCTCCTCCTGGGAATAAGCAGGCACCGTTACCGAGCTGTCAAGAGCTATGGGAATACGGCTGTCAATATCCTGCCCGTTTTGCGCGGCAGAGACCACAGGAGCACAAAGGAGCGAGCTTACAAGAAGCACGGCACATAGCGCAAAAGAAATCAGCTTTTTCATGTTCATCGAACCTTTCATTATTTTATACAATTATTATAGTGCTCATGTGCGTTTTTGTCAACTTACATTTCCTCATAGTTTATCAGTATGCAAATAAGATTTCCAACATAAAATATTGTGAATAAACAAAAGGAGAAATCTAATGAGATCCACAACACAGCTCATATCTAAAAACAATGCTTCGATAATCATCCCCGTCTTTTATCCCACTGAGAAAAAGGAGGAAGCTTACACCGCAAGAATGAACTCCTTTTATGACGAAATGAAAAAAAGCATCCTCGCATACTGTGAAAGCGAGGATTTCCCGAAGGGTGCAAAATATTTTGCAAAGGCACTGATGGATGAAAAGGAAAACGCTCTTGAAATACGCATGATCCTCCGCTTGAGGCAGAATGGAAAAACCGAAAAATCAGCGGAGCTTTTTCATCTGTGGCAGGATGGAGTCATAATAAGAAAAAGGGCAAAATAAAAGCTTTTTGTATTGCAATTCTATGAAGTGTGTGATATAATGATAATGATTTTAATGGAATTTTTAGGCAAAATACCGAAATTCAGACAAAGGATGGTGCAATTTGTCAAACGATACTATAACAAAGATCAGAGACGCGGAGGACAGAGCCTCTCAAATCATTGCAGACGCAAGAGCTGAAGCAGAAGCCATCGTTTCAACGGCAAAAAACAATGTTTCCGATAAGATAGAAAGCGCAAATCTTCTCTGTGTTAAAATATCAAAGGACGAGCAGGTAAAGGCGGCGGCACAAAGCGCCGAGATCATGGAAAAAAAGACCGATGCCGCCCGTGTGGAAGCTAAAAAGACAGTAAGCATCGCCGATAAGAATATGGATAACGCTATCGGCATAATTATTCGGGAGATATTTGAAAAATGGCAGTAAGTGAAATGAAAAAGCTTTCCTGCATCGTTTTGAAAAGCGATGCGGACAAGCTCATTCGCAAGCTGCAAAGGCTCTCCTGCATTGAGATATCCGCTCCCGAGGACGATTCACTTTCGCTTTGGGACGGTTCCCGGGCATCCTTAAAGCTCGGAGACGATTTGCAAAAGGTGCGCCGCGCCATAGAATTTCTGCAAATTTACGATCAGAACAGGTATTCCCTTTTTGATCCGCCCAGCGAGGCAAGTCTTGACGATTTCGAATCAGGACTTGACCGGATCGTTCTGGATATTGCAGATAAGGCATTGGCACTGAGCACTCGTCTGTCCTCATTGCAGTCAAAGCTTGCAGAAAGCGAAGTAAGGATCAACGCACTCACCCCCTGGGAAGGCGTGCAATGCGCTCTGCCCGAGCAGAGGACCGCTTATACCGTTTCTATCGGCGGAACATTACCGCCGAATACTGATATCCTGGGATTGATAAACGAAAACGGTTCCATTGAAGCACAGCTTGATATAATCCGCGAAAGCGAAAAAGGTGCAACAGCCGTTCTTCTCACCTTCCATAAGGATCGGGGAGAGGAAGTCATGCGGGTCATGGCGTCCTACGGATTTTCCAAGGCCACGGTCATCACCGACAGCGCTTCTGGCTATGCAGACGGGCTTCTTGAAAAGGAAAAAGCACGTCTGATTTCCGTAAAAAAGAAGCTCAAGGATGCAAAGGCAGAAGCTACCGCCCTTGCCAAGGAGCTTCCCGGGCTTAAGGCTCTTCATGACGTGCTTCTCACAAAGAATGCACGGATCGAGGCAAAAAAGAAGACCGCAAGGACCCAAAGGACCGCCGTTATATGCGGTTGGGTTCCCGTTGAATCCGTGGAGGCGGTTGAGAATATTCTCAAGGAGAAGGACTGCGCATACTCCTTCGACGATCCGACCGATGAGGACGACGTTCCCGTTAAGCTTAAAAACAACAGCTATGCGAGAAATTTCGAGCCCATCATGGAAATGTATGCCCTGCCGAAATACCGCCGCTTTGATCCTACCTTCGTTATGTCAGTCTTTTATGCGGTGATTTTCGGACTTATGTTCGCAGACGTGGGATACGGAGCGGTGCTGCTTTGCGGATGCATCGCAGGACTCAAGCTTCTCCATCCCAAGGAGGGTCTAAGGAGGATGCTTACCATGTTCGCCTTCTGCTCCGTTTCCTGTATGATAGGCGGAGTTCTTTTCGGCGGATACTTCGGAGACCTGCCTCAGGCTCTTGCCAAGGGCTTCGGCGGAGCCGAAAACACATCATCCACAGCACTTCTCTTTGATATGATCGAGGAGCCCATGTCATTCCTTGTGGTGGCGCTGGCAGTGGGAGCCGCCCATCTTCTCTTCGGTATGGGTATTCAATTCTACGTTCTGGCAAAAAGCGGGAAAATACTTGATGCTGTTTTCGATGTGGGAAGCTGGTTTATGCTTTTCGCAGGCATCGGAGTTTATTTTATAAGCTCCACCGCAGGACTTATAACAGGTGCCGCGGGCGCTTTGATGCTCATCCTCACCCAGGGCAGACACGAGAAAAACATAATAATGAAGCTTGGAAAGGGCATTATGAGCCTTTACGATATAGTCAGCTATGCATCCGATCTGCTCTCCTATTCAAGAGTGCTGGCTCTGGGCCTTGCAAGTGCGGTTATTGCCAGCGTTATAAACCTTTTGGGTACCATGGGCGGTGCCAGCGTGGGCGGTATCATAATGTTTGTTGCCGTGTTCCTTATCGGACACACGATAAACTTCCTTGTTAACATTCTCGGTACCTACGTCCACACCAGCCGACTTCAGTATATCGAATTTTTCGGCAAATTCTTTGAAGCGGGCGGCAGAGAGTTCTCCCCCCTTAAAATCGATTCAAAATACGTTAATCTTAAATAATTTCACACATAAGGAGAAAAACAATGACTTTTACTGAACTTTTAAGTCTGATCTTTTCAGGACAGAATCTTGCGATCATGGGTGCTGCTTTTGCAGCTATATTTGCCTGCATCGGAAGTGCAAAGGGTGTTGGTATCGTAGGTGAAGCAGCTCAGGGAATGCTGGCTGAGGATCCCTCCAAATTCGGCCAGGCACTGCTCTTGCAGGCTCTTCCCGGTACGCAGGGTATCTACGGCTTCGTTACCGCATTCCTTATCCTTACAAAGATAGGTCTTTTCGGAGGCAATATTGAGCTTACCGTCGGAGGCGGAATGTATCTTCTTGTTGCAGCTCTTCCCATTGCTTTTGTCGGATATTTTTCAGGCATAGCTCAGGGCAGAGTTGCCGCTGCAGGTATAAATCTTATCGCACGCCGCGAAGGTCAGTCCGGTAAGGCTATCACCTCTGCTGCTCTCGTTGAGACATACGCGATCTTCGCGCTTCTCATCTCTCTTCTCCCCATTCTTTTCTTCAATGCTTGATAAACAATAAATACTATTACCACTTATATAAAGAAAATGAACAATCTCGATAAAATAATCGATAAGATCATCCTTGATGCATCCATGCAAGCAGAAGAGATCATTGCCGAGGCAAATGCTTGCGCCCAAAAGATCACAGAGGACGGAGAGGTCGCCGTTGCCGATATCTTAAAGCGTGCAAAGCTTGATGCAAGACGGGAAAGCGAGCTTTATATGGCAAGAGCCGAAAGCTCGGGAGATATGAAAAGCAGAGAGATCTTGCTTTCCGCACGGGTTGCCATGATAAATAAGGCATTTTCAAATGCCGAAACGCAGATACTTGAAGCTCCCGACGAGGAATACTGCGCTTTTCTCTCTCATCTTCTTGCAGACAGTGCTCTGGATCGGATCAAGACCTGTACCCTTCTCTCAGAGGAGTACGGAGAAGAATATGACAGCGACGGGGCATTTGAAGTTATTTTCAACGAAAAAGACCGTGAAAAGCACTCAAAAAACGTTCTGAAGGGTGCAAAGGCTCTTCTTCGGAAGATATCTGCCCCCCTGGGAAAGACAGCATTCCTTATATCCGAGGAAACACGGGATATCAGCGGAGGGCTTATTCTGAAGAACGGAGATATTGAGATCAACTGCTCTGTTGAAACGGTTATAAGCGATGCACGCCGCGCCTGCGAAGCCAAGGTGATCAAAGCCCTCTTTGCAGATTCTCCAAATCAATGATCCACGAAGGAATTATAAAAAATGATTAATGACCGTGAATATCTTTGCGCATCATCCTTCCTTTTTGCCTGCGACGGATCGGGCACGCCCGGAGAACGTCTGCAAAGATATAAGGAATGTGCAAATGCAGACAGCTTGCGAAGCACAGTTAAGGATACATTCAGGCTGAACGCAAAGGATGACCTCAATATTTATTCTCTGGCCATCAGCAATGCTGTTGAAAAGATCAAGGAAATGGTCCCCGATATAAAGGTCTTCTATCCCTTGCTTTATAAATACGATTGCACTAATATCAAGACCGCGATAAAATGCAAGATACGCGGCATCGACCCTCAGGGAATGCTCTTTTCCTGCGGCACTCTGCCCTTGGAAAAGGTCGTTGAGATGGCAAACAACTCAAAATTTGAGGGCACTCCCGAAGGAATGACCGCCGCCGCAAACAAGGCTATTATGACGTACGCTGAAACGGGCGAGGTGCGCGCTATCGACCTTCTTCTTGACAAAGCCTGCTTTGAGGATATGCAAAGGGGCGCAAAGCAAGGAGATATCCCCCTTATGAAGGATATCGTTTCCCTTCGGGCAGACGGTGTAAATCTTCTTTCTGCTCTGCGTATCGCCCAAACGGGCATGCCTGAAAGCTCTGCAAAGGCTCTTTTCAAAAGAGCTTTCGTTCCCGGAGGTACCCTGCATGAAGACTGTTTTATCCTGCAAAAGGGCGGCATCGCAGCTCATGAGGAAATTACAAAAAACGCACGGGCTTCAAAAAGCTTTCCTTACGTAAAGGCAGCCCTGGAGGCAAAAAGCTTTTCCCATGCCGAAAAGATCTTTGACGAGGCTGTGCTCTCACTTTGCAACGAATTTCGCTATAAGCCCTTCGGCCCCGAGATCGCTGTAAGATTTTTACTTATCCGTGAGGCGGAAATGACGAATTGCCGTATTCTTGAAGCGGCTATGAGCTCAAAGGAAGCTCTTGACACTGTCAGCGAAAGACTGAGGATCAGTTATGTATAAAATAGGAGTTATCGGTGACGCAAAAAAAGTTTTGTGTTTTATGGCAGCAGGCTTTTGCGTTTATGAGGCAAAAGATCCCACCGAAGGTGCCCGAATGCTGAAAAAGGCTAAAAATGACGGCTGCGCCGTTATTTACGTCTATCCCGATCTTGCCGCTGAAATGGCAGAGGATATAAAGAAATACGCTGACAGCACCATTCCTGCCATTATTCCGTTGCCCCAGAAGGGCGGCGGCTACGGCATCACCCAGCTTCGCGGTGCGGTTGAAAGAGCTGTGGGTGCAGATATTATTTTCAAAGAACAGTAAGCTACAAAAAGAGGTAGATACGAAATGATAGAAGGAAGAGTTGTTAAAATATCAGGACCTCTCGTCATTGCCGAAGGCATGAGAGAGGCCAATATGTTTGACGTGGTTCACGTTGGAGAAGGTAAGCTCATCGGTGAGATAATCGAGATCCACGGCGACCGCGCTTCAATTCAGGTATATGAGGAGACCGCAGGACTCGGCAGAGGCGAAATGGTCGTTTCCACGGGAGCGCCCCTTTCCGTTGAGCTTGGCCCCGGCATCGTTACCAATATATACGACGGCATCCAGCGTCCTCTGGAAAAAATGAAGGATATCTGCGGTGCCAACATAAAAAGGGGTATTTCTATCCCTGCACTGGACAGAGACAGAAAATGGCACTTTACCGCCACCGCAAAGGCAGGAGATCAGGTTACCCCGGGAGATATTCTCGGCTATGTTGACGAGACCGAGGTGGTGCGCCATAAAATAATGGTGCCCATCGGTGTTTTCGGCACGGTCAAAGAGCTTTTTTCCGGAGAATATACTGTCACGGACAAGATCGGTATAATTGAGACAGAAAAGGGAGAGCACGAGGCAACTCTTATGCAGAAATGGCCCGTTCGCCGCTCCCGTCCCTACAGGGAAAAGCTCCCCCCTACAGAGCCTATGATAACGGGACAGCGCACCATCGATACTCTGTTCCCTATTGCCAAGGGAGGCACTGCCTGCGTTCCCGGCCCCTTCGGAAGCGGCAAGACCGTTGTACAGCATCAGCTTGCAAAATGGTCCAATGTTGATCTCGTGGTATATATCGGCTGCGGCGAGCGCGGAAATGAAATGACGGACGTTCTCCGTGAGTTTCCCGAGATCGTAGACCCGAGAAGCGGAGAGTCTCTCATGAAGAGAACGGTGCTTATTGCAAACACCTCCGATATGCCCGTTGCCGCAAGAGAGGCATCCATTTACACCGGCATAACCATTGCAGAGTATTTCCGCGATATGGGCCTGAGCGTTGCAGTTATTGCAGATTCCACATCCCGTTGGGCAGAGGCGCTGAGAGAAATGAGCGGCCGTCTTGAGGAAATGCCCGGTGATGAAGGATATCCCGCTTATCTTACAAGCCGACTGGCTCAGTTCTATGAAAGAGCCGGAGACGTTATCTGCCTTGGCAGCGATGTGCGCCGCGGCTCCCTTTCCGCCATAGGTGCTGTATCTCCTCAGGGCGGCGATATTTCTGAGCCTGTTTCTCAGGCAACGCTGCGCATCGTTAAGGTATTCTGGGGTCTTGATTCAAGCCTTGCTTACAGACGCCACTTCCCCGCCATCAACTGGCTAAACTCCTATTCCCTCTACAAGGACAGACTTGAGAGCTGGTTCTCTCAGAATATAAACCCTGCCTGGACTCAGACCTCCTTGGAGCTTGCAAGGATCCTCCAGGCCGAGGCAGAGCTTGACGAGATAGTTAAGCTCGTTGGTGTTGACGCCCTTTCCAAAAAGGACAGACTTACCCTTGAGATCGCTCAATCCGTTCGTGAGGACTATCTCCAGCAGAACGCATTTGATACAGACGATTCCTATACGCCCATTGCACAGCAGTTTGCCATCTCCTCTCTGATCCTTTATTTCAGAGATAAGGCTATGGAGGCTATTTCCCTGGGCGCAGATATTCAAAAGCTCTCCGAGCTTCCCGTGCGTGAGAGGATCGGACGCGCCAAATCCGTCTCTCCCGATGAATATGATGCAGTTTACAAGGAAATAAGAAGCGAGATCGACAAACAGCTTAAAGAGCTTTGCGATGAGGCAGAAAGGAG
>SVQJ01000169.1 GCA_015065395.1 Oscillospiraceae bacterium | reverse complement strand
CAGAGCTGACCGCCAAGGATGCCGTCCGCATTATTGAAGCGCATAGTACCGTGCTTATAGGGAGACATTTCATTAATGGTTCCAAAGGAATTTATATCCCAATCATAGCAATCCTTTGCGGTATATACCCAGTAAGGTGTTACCACATAGAGGGGGAACCATGTACAGTTAATGACCTCAAAGCCGTCCTCAATAAGAGATGAGGAGAGCTGATAGCTGGAGTCAAATACCATGACCGCAACGCTTTTGGGGATCATTCCGTTAGTTACCTTATGGAAGCCCTCCCAAACAACGGGCTTTTTACCGCAAGCGGTGACCGTATCTGCCATTTCCTTGATAAAGTGAGCAAGGAATCTGAGCATTACGTATTCGTTAGGTGTCATTCCGGGAGCCTCATCCTTCACGCTGATACCGATCACCTCGCCATAATCAAGGCTGTCATTTCCGTCGAGCCACCAGCCGAGACGGGATTCATCACCGCCAAGATGGATATATTCGGAATGGGGGAAAAGCTCGCAAAGCTCGGTGTACAGTGTTTTTGTTCCCCCGATAGCCTTCTCGGTGAAGCTAATGATGCCTTCCTTGCCGAACACCTCGGGATAAGCGTTAAGCATAGCCGTTGAATGTCCGGGAGTGTCAAGCTCGGGGATCAGGGAAACACCGTTTTCATAAGCATAACGGTCAAGCTCCTCTATCTCCTCGTATGTATAAAAGCTGTCCTTTGAGGTTATCTCGGGAAACGCCCTTGAAGGGAGAGTATACGCCTCGTCATCAGTCAGGTGGAGATGAAGATATTTGATCTTATAAAAACGGCACATATCCACATACTTCTTGAGAAGAGGCAGAGGATGAAGCCTGCGGGCACAGTCGATAAGAAGACCTCTCCAAGTGCATTCCGCCTTGTCGCAGATCACACCGGAAGGGAGGCATATCTTCTGTTCATTGATCTCTATAAGCTGCAAAAGAGTGGAAAATGCATAGCTCGCACCCTCACTGTCGGATGCGATAACGGTTATTCTTCCGTCCTCCTCGCCGATCTCAATACGATACTCGCCCTTTGTCATGCAATCACATTTCTTAACGGTGACAGCCGCGCAGTCCTTCTTCTCCAGCTCAATATCGAAGAGTCTCTTGACATAAGCAGCAAAAGAACAGATTTCTGCTTCAAAATCTCCGCAAATGCTTGCTTCATAAGCATTGTATTTTCCATTTCCCCAATAACCCTTGGGTGCGGGGATAAGTTCGCTGAATTTGATCATAATGGTATTAATCCTTTATATTATAATTCAAAAATGAAAGCATTTTCGACATTTTATCATACGCAGTCCATCTTGTCAATAAGATAAAAAATTTGTTATGTTTGAAATATCTATTGAAATTAAAAAAATCATTTGTTATAATCGAATCAGAATGTGGCTGCACGAATGCACGGCACGAACCAAATGCAAGGATTTGCAAATTCTCTCTTTACAGGCTTTGCTCGACAAAGCGGAAAGGTTGTTATGAAAAAGATAAATGTTACTATCTGGAACGAGTTTCGCCACGAAAAGGAAAACGATGTCGTAAAAGCTCTCTATCCCGACGGACTTCATGCCCAGATCGCCAAAATGATCGGATGCGACGATTTCAACATCACCCTTGCAGCACTTGACGATCCCCAGCACGGTCTTTCCGATGAAGTGCTCAACAGCACCGATGTTCTCATTTGGTGGGCACACATGGCTCACTGGGAGGTTTCCGACGAGATCGCAGAAAAGGTAAAGCAGAGAGTTTATATGGGTATGGGCCTCATCTGTCTCCACTCCGCTCACTATTCCAAGGTATTTCAGAAGGTAGTCGGTACAACCGGAAATCTTCTTTGGGGCGCCGAAGTAAAGGAAGTAGTATGGAACATCAATCCTACTCATCCTATCGCAAAGGATATCCCCTCTCACTTTGTGCTCGATGCCGACGAGATCTACGCTGAACCCTTCCAGCTCCCTGAGCCTGATGAGATCGTATTCCTCGGCTGGTATGAGACAGGCTATCTCTTCCGCAGCGGATGCTGCTGGAGACGCGGCTACGGCAAGGTGTTTTACTTCCAGCCCGGCCACGAAACTTGCCCCATCTACTATAACGAGACCGTTACAAAGGTCATTTCAAATGCGATCCGCTGGGCAGCTCCTGCCGAAGCCGGATATAAGCTTCAGGAAGGCTCTCCCTGCATCGGCGGAGATTTCGTTCCTTCAGAAGAGCTTGATTTCTTCAAAAAATAATATGATATATTTTGTCATAATACAGCCGGAGCTTGCTCCGGCTGTATCAGATTTGTTTCATAAAGGATATCGCTATGCTAATAGAAGAATATGAAAAGGAGGCCTCCCTTGCTCCAAGGGAAGGCCGGGCCGTTTTCGTTGAGGTAAAAAGCGTCCAACGGGAGCTTTCTGCCCTCAACCTTTTTTCCGATAACGCAAACCTTGGCGCTCACGATGCCCTTTCAAGGGAGCAGCCCGTCAGCGCAGACAATGGAGTTTACACTCTGCTAACCGAAGGAGCAGTCCATGAAAAGGAAGGTGTTTTTTACCTTTCCTATACGGAGACCGCACCGGAATTATCCGAAAGCGTTGAAACGCTCATAAGCTTTCAGCTTACCGATCCAAAATGCGTCACCGTAACCAGAAACGGCGAGTTTTCCTCCGCATTCACTCTTTGCGGCGGAAAAAGACTTTTCAGCACCTATAACACCCCCTTCGGCACCATCGACATGTGCATCTTCGCAAGGAAAGTGGAAAATTCTCTCTCCCTCAGCGGCGGAGCGCTTTCCCTGGATTATGCCGTAGAGCTTAAAGGACTGACGGCACAAAGAACTAAAATGGATATAAAGGTCCGGGAGATCAAATAATAATTTCTAAGGGCCTCTTCAACAACTGCCGAGAAAGGAGATACACCGTGACGGAAGCACAATTCAGAAAAGAGCTTAAGGAAGGGCTTTGCGGCCCTTATCTTTTCTACGGAGATGAGGATTATCTTAAAAAATTCTATTCTCAAAGAGCAGAAAAGCATACCGTGGGGGAGGACAAAGATCTTGCCTCGTGGAACACTCATATAATAAACACGGATCAGTCCCCCTCCCTGGGCGAGCTTGAAGCGGCCGTACTTTCCGTTTCCATGATGGGTGATAAGATATTCGTAAGATACAATGCAGATTTGACCTCGTTGACACAGGATGAATTTGAACACCTTGTTGATATAATCTCATCGGTGGATACAGATCTCGTTCTCCTCCTTATAGTCACACCTCCCGGCGGATTCGATCCGGGAAAGGGTAAAAAGCCCTCCAAAATGGCGCAGGCCCTTGAAAAGGTCTGCACCCTTGTAGACTTTTCCTATCAAACACCCTCTGAGCTGAAAAAATGGATGCAAAGAAGGCTGAACAAGGAAGGCCTCTCCATAACGGCAGAGGCACAGGAGATGCTCACCACCCGTTGTACGGATAATATGTACATACTTTCGGGAGAGCTTGATAAGCTTTCCGCATATGCCCTGGCAAACCACCTTTCCGAGATCAATTCTCAGCTGGTAACGGAAATAACCTCGGTCACCGAATCGGACGACGCCTTCGCCCTTGCCAATGCAGTTCTCGAGGGAGACCGCAGACGGGCGCTTTGCGTTCTTCATATACATAAGATGCGCCGCGAAAGCGCCATCTCCGTTCTCGCCTCGGTAACAAAATGTATCTGTGACATGATGGCAATATGTTATCTGATGGCGGAGGGAGCGGATAAGGCCGCCGTGGCAAGCAAAATGAAAATGCACGAATACCGGGCAGGTCTTTATATGCAGGCCGTTGCCGGGTCGCCCCCCGAAAGGCTCCTTGCAGCAGCAAAGCGATGCAGAGATGCAGATATAAAGCTCAAAAGCACTTCTCTGGATTATATCGCCCTCGAAAGGCTCATCTGCACAATGCCGGCAAAAAAGCGGGTGCGCTGATATGGAAAAGATAAAGATCCCCTTCCCCGTTATCGTGGAAGGAAAATACGACAAAATAAAGCTTTCATCCGTAATAG
>SVQJ01000168.1 GCA_015065395.1 Oscillospiraceae bacterium | reverse complement strand
GGTGACAGAAATACAGAGTATTTCATCGTGGACGGCGAGTATATCGGAGAGATAACCACTATCAACGGAACGGAATACGTTATTTCCTACGTCTATGATGAGACCGGCTCTCCCGCAGGCATCAACGCAAACGGCGGCGCGTATTTCTTTGTTAAGAATCTCCAAGGCGACGTAACGGCTATGAAATATTTTGCCTTGGCGGCAAAATGTGAAATAAAACAAATCCCTCATACGCCGCAGCGTATTTCATAGCGAAGCTATTTCATTGAAAAGACCCAACATTTGCCGTAGACAAATGTTGGGTCTTTTCTGTTGCGAAAGAGCGACCAAAAGTAGCTTAAATAAGGGAAAGAAAGACTAAAAGCAGTGTAGCACTAATCTTCAAGAACTGATTTGCCTTTTGTTCCGTCAGGATTTATATAATATCCGTCAACGATTTCATTAAATCCGCCGCCAAAATACCAACCTTTTGATTCAATCCACTTGATAAAAGCATCGGTAAACGCATCTACTGAAATCTCACAAGGTATTTCAACACAACCGTTTATCTCTATTTCTTTGCGCATAATCATCACCTCTTATAGCAAGTATATCACAAAATAGCTTCGTTTTCAATGAAATCGCGCAAAGCGCGATGAAATCCTCGCTTTGCTCGGATGAAATCTGTTTCGCAGATGAAATTAAATCCGTCCTTTCTCCCGACGAAGTCGGATTTCATCACAAAGTGATTTCATCCCACTATGGTGGGATTTATGCTGTCCGTAAGGACGGATTTAGTTGAAAAGAAGCACCATTTGTCCGGTAGACAAATGGTGCTTCTTTTCTGGCCCGCTCGATAGGATTTGAACCCACGACACCCGGAATCGGAATCCGGTGCTCTATCCAGCTGAGCTACGAGCGGTTATTTACCTTCGTAGTATATCACATCTTTTCCTTTTTGTAAACATCGGGCTGATATTTTTATAAAATATTTGAAATTTCCTGTATTGTGTGATATAATCATAACGATATGCTGTGCGGTATCGCAAAGAAAGGTTTTTCTTATGACTGAAATTATCAATAGCTATAATACATCGGACACTGAAGAGTGCGGTGCCTATCTTGCCCGTCTTCTCGGTGAGAAATACCCCGATTCCTTATGGCTCGTTTGTCTCAAGGGTGATCTGGGAGCAGGAAAAACTGCCTTTGTTCGCGGTTTCGCTTCGGTGATCTCTCCGGGCAGCCGCGTCAAAAGCCCCACGTATACCGTTGTCAACGAATACCGCATGGGAGATGTTCCGCTTTTCCACTTCGATCTTTATCGCTTGGAGGATTCAGATGATGGGCTTGAATCCATAGGCTTTGAGCAATATCTTTCCGAGGGGCACTGCATTATTGAATGGAGCGAGTTCCTTCCTTCCCGACCTTCCGATGCGGTCGAGGTGTATATCACAAAGCAGGATGAGAACGGGCGTTGCATCCGTATAATTATCTGAAGGGGGCAAGATCATGCTTATATTATCTCTTGATTCTGCAGCTACCGTTGCAAGCGTTGCTTTGGTTCGGGATGAGACCGTTCTCGGTGAATATACTTTGAATGCGGGGAACACCCACAGCGTCACCCTTCTTCCTATGATCGAGCATCTTCTGAAAATGACGGGGAAGAAGATCGAAGATATTGATCTCTTTGCCATAAGTGAGGGCCCCGGTTCATTTACAGGTGTGCGCATAGGTGCCGCCTGCATTAAGGGACTTGCTTTTCAGTATGACAAGCCATGTGTTGGTGTTTCCACTCTTGAGGCTTTGGCTTACAATCTCCGCGGCTTCGGCGGCATTATTTGTCCTTGCATGAATGCACGCCGCGACCAGGTATACACCGCTCTTTTCAGGGACGGAGACTATCCCGTGCGTCTTACCGATGATATGGCAATTTCCGTATCTGAGCTTTCCGAGATGCTTTCGGGATATGAAAACGTGTATTTTTGCGGCGATGGGTATTTTCTCGTATCCCATCTTTCGGATTTCAAAACGCCCGATCGCCTGTGCCTGCAAAGCGGAGTGAGTGTTGCCGCTGTTGCAAAAAGAAAATATGATCTTTGTGAAGACAGATCCGTTTTCACCTCTGATTCTCTCGCACCTACTTATCTGAGAAAGCCTCAGGCGGAGCGGGAGAGGGAAGAGCGCCTCAAAAACGAAAATTGAATGGACATAAGGAGAATGAAAATGAAAAAAATTGCTATTGCCTGCGATCACGGCGGATATGAAATGAAAATGGCTATTATTGCACATCTTGAGGAGAGAGGCTTCGAGTATTGTGATTTCGGATGCTCAAGCACTGCAAGCGTTGATTATCCCGATTATGCCCTGCCGGCCTCCCTTGCTGTTGCGCGCGGTGAGTGCGATTGCGGCATTCTTATATGCGGAACAGGTATCGGCATGAGCCTTTGCGCAAACAAGGTCAAGGGTATTCGCGCCGCTTGCTGCTCCGATACATTCAGTGCAAGGATGACCAGGATGCACAACGATGCAAACGTTCTTTGCTTTGGCGCAAGAGTTTGCGGTCTCGGACTTGCCACTGATATGGTGGATCTCTTTTTGGATACGCCCTTTGAGGGTGCGCGCCATAATGCACGCATTGAGAAGGTCATGAATATAGAGAAACTCTGAGATGGATCTTTTTGAAAAGCAGCTTTCAAGCGAGTATTTTTACCGCGGGAAAATAATCAATATGCGCCGCGATCTTGCTCTTCTTCCCGATGGCAGCGAAGCATACAGAGAGGTGGTGGAGCATCCCGGAGGCGTTTGCGTTGCGGCACTTACCGATGAGCGTGAGGTGCTTTTTGTCCGCCAATTTCGTTATCCCTATTTTGAAGAAGTCCTTGAGATTCCTGCCGGCAAGAGAGATCCTGGGGAGGATCCCCTCTCCTGCGGAGCAAGGGAGCTTCGGGAGGAAACTGGCGCCGTTGCCAAAAGGTATATGGATCTTGGGCGTATGTATCCTACTCCCGGATATACAAACGAGGTCATATATATGTATGCAGCCACAGGCCTGACTTTTGGAGAGCAGCAGCTTGACTGCGATGAGTTTCTTTCTGTCCGCCGTGTTCCTCTTGCAGAAGCGGTGGAAATGGTAATGTCCGGAGCTCTCCCCGATGCAAAAACTCAGGCGGCAATACTTAAGCTTAATTATCTTTGTGAAAAAGGCGTAATATAATTTGTATAATTCAAAAAAGCTGACAAAAGCGATTATTTGCTTTTGTCAGCTTTTTTGAATTTTCTTTTTGTGTTCATGAAGCGGTGCTTTTGCGAATATCATAGAAAAAAAGGAGGGTTTCTATGGGAGATATGAATTTGCCGCTTCTTCTTCTTGATAACGGCAGTATGATGTCGGTTCTTAACGAGGGGGAGTTCAAATGCTGTAATCTTACCTTCGACGATGCAAAGCACATCTTAAAGGTTTATGAAAGCGCGGGGATACTCAAGTGCTTTTCAAATCCGGATATAGAAAAGGTGATGAGAGAGTATCTGGAAGGGGGAGAATGTGCCTATCCTTATAAGCGGATAAGAAATATGAGGGTGGGACAGGATGCTATTGTTTTCAAGCTGTATGTTACCGCATCTGAATCAAATCCCGTCATCAGTGCCGATGATGGGGTTTGGGCAAGGAAAATTCAGAATGTGTTTGTGTATTGCCAATATCTGACACGCTTTAAGTGAGGTTATCTGACGGATCCTGAGTTTACATAAGATGAAGAAATTATCGTTTTTTCCTTGAAAGGAAAGAGCCAAAGTAGCTTCAAAAAGGCAAAGACAGCGAAATGCAAAAAGGCCCCGAAAAGAAGAAAGAACGGAAAAATGAACAAACTCATTTTTCCGTTCTTTCGGGTATTATATTGCATTTCCGTCTTTATCAAAGAGGGGCAGGGGATTGAGATATATAAGATCGTCTCTTTCGGTAGCATCGCCCTCTGCAAGAATTGCCATATTGCCAACGATATCGCCGCCCGCCATTGCAACAAGCTCTTGTACGGCTCTGAGAGACTCGCCGGTGGAAATAACGTCGTCAACTATAAGAAT
>SVQJ01000167.1 GCA_015065395.1 Oscillospiraceae bacterium | reverse complement strand
CAACCATTAAAACAAGGAAGAAGGAGGAGATCAAAGAAAAAAGCAAGGGATTATTCCATATCCTAAAAAAGGTTTTCTTTGCCTCATCTAAGTATTTTTTTATATTCGCTTTTCGTTTATCTGATTTATTGAACATATTTTTCTTTTCCGGATTTTGATAATAATACAATTCCAAAAAGCATCAATAGCGGGAAAATCATTGAACTGAGAAATCCGGCACGAAGTCCGAATTGCTGGGCATCAAGACCGATTGAACTGATGAATTTGAAAATACTGATATTGGATTTAGTTATACCTGCGGCAAATTCCGACACAGTTCCGCAAAGCCATGGGCCGAGTGAACAGCCGATATCTCCGCCGAGGGCGAGTATTGCAAACATAGAAGCTCCGGATTTTGGATATCTTGATGAGCACAAGGTCAGCATACCCGGCCACATCA
Source organism: Oscillospiraceae bacterium (assembly GCA_015065395.1). Lineage (GTDB taxonomy): Bacteria > Bacillota > Clostridia > Oscillospirales > CAG-272 > Avispirillum. The sequence continues at coordinate 3,619 of SVQJ01000167.1, read as the reverse complement.
CAGAAACACCAAGACCGCAGACTCCGCAAGCAATCAACGAGACAAAAGGAACGGGGACAAAAACGGTTGCGGCGTAACAAAGCACACAGAACGCAGACAGACACTTCAAAAGTCTGCTCATATTTAGCCTTGCACCAAAAAGGCCGTGTACAGTCCTTCCGATTCCCATCATACATGCAAAAGTACAGGGACCGAGGATATCACCTATAACCTTTGAAACCCCTAACCCTTTCTCGCAAAAGAAGGAAGACCATTGAGCCATTGCCTGCTCTGATGCTCCTGCACAGATCATAAGCATAAAAGCCAACAAAAATTCTTTTGACCTTAAAATCTTTGAGACGCCGTGCCCTTCTGAGTGAACTGTCATGTCTGCGAGGGGCACCTTTGTGAAAATCAAAGCATTGCCAAACGGAAGAATCGACCAGATCAGGGGTAACGCCCACCACAGGTCATCTCCTATTATACTGAGGATCACGGTTGTAAAAAGAATAACAACGGCCTGTCCCCATGCATAAAATGAATGCATCAGTGTCATTGCGGAACGGTTTTTGTTTTCATCCTCCGGTATAGCTTCGATCAAGGGACTTAAAACCACTTCACAAAGCCCACTGCCGGTTGAATAAACAAAAACCGCGATCAATATTCCCACATGAGGCTCAATGATTCCCGGAACAAAAGCAAGCATCCAAAGCCCCACACAAGATACGGCCTGGCTTGAAACTGCAAGAAATCGGTAGCTGGTTTTTTCAACAAAATATATTGCTGCAACGTCAATACCCATTTGTACGACAAAGGTTATCAAGGTTATTGCAGCAATAAATCCTATGGAGAATGAGAAATTTTTTTGAAAAATTACAAAAAGCAGAGGGGCTAAATTTACGACTATCGCTTGTGTGACATATCCCGTATAACAAGCAATTCTCGTACGACTGTAACTCACAGTATCAAAGGGCCAGTAAGCTTACAAGTACGGAGGCGCATCCGCCGACCATCAGTGCGGCGAGAATGAGTGCTATTGTTCTTACAATAGTCTTTCTTGATTTTTCTGACATAATGAACACCTGACTTTCTGAATATTATTCTATCCCTAACTGCATATCCTGAATATCGGGAAACAGTAGCGCAGATCCTGTTGCAGGAATCTTGATTTTTCTGCACTTTGCGCTGTCGGGATATGCGCTGATCTTATCACCTGAAACTGCGGCGACAACTATCTGCTTTTTCTTAAGGTTGAAAAGAGAAACGCCTGAAGCAGTCCTTGTTGTTTTTTCAGGGATAAGAGAAGATTTCAACAGTATACCTTTTCCAACATCCGAAATGATCAACACATCTGTTGTCTCTTTTTCATAAATAACAGCGACGATCTGCGATGCAGAAGAATACGCACCTGTAAGTCTTCTTCTGTTAGACTTCGTTTCGTATGCGGAAACAGGAACACGAACACCCTTTCCGTTTTGGAAAATGAATATAAAGTGATCAGATGCATCGAAGCTTTCGTTCATCACTTTCATCATTATGGGACGTTCACCCTCATCAAAACCAAGCTTAGAAGGCAAATAATCTCCGAGACTTGAAGCCTTGACCTGTTCAAAAGATGAAACCTTGGCTTTATATACCTGGCATTTATCCGTGAAAACAATAAATTCATGCTTATTTTCACAGTCTTCGCTGTTAATGATCTCATCGCCGTCCTTCAATCTATGCTCATCATTTCCGCGAAGAGATTGATGAGTGATCTTCTTGAAGTAACCGTCACGAGTGAGAACAACACGGCAGGAATAGTTTTCCACTGTTTCTTCAGCAGGAGTTTCTGGCACGCTATCTGCAAATACGATCTCTGTTCTTCGTTCCTTACCGTATTTTTTCTTGATCTCCTTAAGCTGACTTGCTATAAGCGCTTTCATTTTTATTTCATCGGCAAGGGTTGCTTCTATATTCTTAATATCAGCCTGCAGTCCTTCGATCTCATGAACACGGTTTATAAGGTACTCATGATTCAGATGGCGCAGTTTGATCTCGGCAATATATTCAGCCTGGATCTGATCAATGGAGAAGCCCTCCATAAGATTGGGCACAACATCTGCTTCCCTTTCGGTTTCACGGATGATCTTTATTGCCTTATCAATATCAAGAAGCACCTTAGACAAAGCCTTAAGCAGATGGAGCTTATCTTTCTTTTTGCCAAGATCAAATCTCATCTCCCGTGTAAGACATCCAAGTCTGAATTTGATCCACTCTTCAAGTATTGCTTTAACTCCGAGCTGTCTTGGTGAAGAGTTTATCAAAACATTGAAATTACAGGAAAAATCGTCCTTAAGGGTCGTGAGCTTATAAAGCTTGGACATAAGCTTATCCGGATCGGTTCCTCTTCTAAGATCAATGGTGAGCTTAAAGCCGTTAAGGTCGATAAGGTCTCGTGTATCAGTTACCTCTTTAAGCTTTCCCTCCTTGATAAGGTCTACGATCTTTTTGATGATCACCTCAATAGAAGTGGAATAAGGTATTTCAAGAATATCGATACTGTTATTATCTTTATCGTATTTATAACGAGCAAGAACTGTAACGCTGCCGCTTCCCTGCTCAAAAATTTTTTTCATTTGATCTCTATCATATACAAGAAGGCCACCGCCGGGAAAATCGGGTCCTTTAATTATATCAAGGAGCATATCCACAGAGGTTTTGGGATTTTTCAAAAGCGCTACGGTACCATCACATATTTCCGAAAGATTAAAAGAGCATATATTGGACGCCATACCCACGGCAATACCCATATTGGGAGAAATGAGAATGTTGGGAAACGTTGTGGGAAGGAGCGTTGGCTCGGTAGTTGTGTTATCATAATTGGGTACAAGGTCTACCGCGTCCTTATCTATACCTGCAAAAAGCTCATTACAAAACGGATCAAGCTTGGCTTCTGTATAACGGGACGCCGCATACGCCATATCACGGCTATACTGCTTACCGAAGGAACCCTTTGAGTCTATAAAAGGATGAAGCAATGCTTCATTTCCCCTTGTAAGACGCACCATCGTCTCATATATAGAAGCATCGCCGTGAGGATTAAGATGCATCGTCTGGCCGACGATATTAGCACTTTTGGTTCTCGGCCCCTTCAGAAGCCCCATCTCATACATGGTATACAGAAGCTTTCTGTGTGACGGCTTAAAGCCATCGATCTCAGGGATCGCTCTCGAGATAATAACGCTCATAGCGTACGGCATATAGTTGGTTTCAATAGTTTCGGTAATCGGCTGATCAACTATCTCTGCCGGTATTATTTCTTCTTTGACTTCAGCTTTCTTTCTTCTAGCCATTTCGTCGGGCATTTCCTTTCAAAATGTTTTCAGGAATTATTTATCAAGATAAATTACTTCACTTCCCGCTGCTCTTATTATTCTGTTATAAAGAGCCAAAAACTCGTCTGTTTTCGGGGGAAGATGAGCAAAAATAATTTCGGTTTCAATATCATCGCAATCGCGAAGAATGGAAAACAGGCTATGCATTTGTGCATGGGCATCATTGGAAGCTCCTGCATCAAGGACAGTCGCCTTATCATAGCAATTCATATCCTCGGAATATGCAAGAACAGCACATTTACCGTTATATGAATTCACATAAT
>SVQJ01000013.1 GCA_015065395.1 Oscillospiraceae bacterium | reverse complement strand
CTGTCGGTGACGTGCTTGGTCGTTATCACCCCCACGGTGACGCGGCAGTTTACGGCACCATGGTAAGAATGGCACAGGACTTTTCTCTGCGCTATCCTCTTATCCAGGGTCACGGTAACTTCGGTTCTATCGACGGTGACGGCGCGGCTGCTTACCGTTATACAGAGGCCCGTCTTTCAAAGCTCTCCGATGAGCTTCTCCGCGATCTTGATAAAGACGTGGTTGAGTTCATGCCAAACTTCGATAACAGGAGAAAAGAGCCCACGGTTCTTCCTTCCCGTTTCCCTAATCTTCTGGTAAACGGTTCTGTCGGTATCGCGGTAGGCATGGCAACAAATATCCCTCCTCATAATATGGGTGAGGTTATCGATGGTACCATTCATCTTATGGAAAATCCGGATTGTACCGTTGACGATCTTATGCGTCATATCAAGGGTCCCGATTTTCCTACCGCCGCAACGGTATACGGTCTTTCCGGTATCCGCCAGGCTTATGCCACCGGTAAGGGCAGGGTCATGGTGCGCGCGAAAGCTAATATCGAAGAGGAAAAGCACCGTATCATAGTAACCGAGATCCCCTATCAGGTGAATAAATCCCTTCTTGTTGAATCCATTGCAAATCTTGCAAGAGACAAGAGAGTTGAGGGCATTACCGATATCCGCGATGAATCGGGCAGAAACGGTATGAGGATCGTTATAGACTGCCGTAGGGATGCAAATTGCGAGATAATACTTAATCAGCTTTATAAGTATTCCCAGCTTCAGGATACCTGTGCTATCAATATGCTTGCCCTTAAAGGCGGAGAGCCTAAGATCCTCAGTCTTAAAGAGGTCCTCTCAGCTTATGTTGAGCATCAGGAAGACGTTATAACAAGAAGAGTTCAGTTTGACCTTAAAAAAGCACTTCGCGAGGGACATCTTTACGAGGGCTATAAGGTAGCTATTGATAATATTGACGAGGTTATCGCCATCATCAGAAGGTCTCCCGATACCCCCACCGCAAAGATAAACCTTATGGAACGCTTTAAGGGTGACGGAAATCTCAATGCTGATATAGATACGAGAGAAGGCCTTTTGGATTTTGCTACCAGCGAAAATGCCGGACTTTCCGAGGAGCAGGCACAGGCTATCGTTGCAATGCCTCTCGGCCGTCTTTCGGGTCTTGAAAGACAGAAGATAGAGGAAAAGCTTAATGAGCTTATAGGTCTTATCAAGGAATACAGAGAGATCCTTGCAGATGAGGAGAAAATCAGGCAGATCATTAAAGATGAGCTCCTTGATATACGCCGCAAGTTTGCAGATGAAAGAAAGACCGAGATCGTTGAGGCTCACGATGAGATAGATCTTGAGGATCTTATTGAGCGTCATACCTGCGTCATCACAATGACCAAAACGGGATATGTGAAGCGTCAGCACGTGGATACCTATAAGACCCAGGGTAAGGACGCGAGAGGAAGAACCGGTCTGAAGATGAAGGAAGAGGATGTAACCGAGAAGCTAATCGTTGTTGACAGCCATTCAACTCTCCTGCTCTTTACCAACAAGGGTAAGATATTTGCAAAGAAGGCATACCGAATTCCCGAGGCATCAAGCACGGCAAAGGGCTCAAATATCGTAAACCTTATCGATATCGAAGATGGCGAAAAGCTTACAGCAGTTATCGGTATCGACGGATTTGACAGCGATGCTTATCTTATCATGGTAACGAAAAACGGCGTTATCAAGAAAACCGCACTTTCCGAGTATGAATATCAGAGAAAGGGCGGAAAGATCGCTATCAATCTTGATGAAGGCGATGAGCTTATCTTCGCAGAGGTATCAAAGGGCGGCAAGGATGTGTTTATTGCAACACACATGGGCCGCGGAAGCCGATACAGTGAGGACGATGTGAGAATCGTCGGCAGAACCAGCCGCGGTGTTACCGCTATCAAGTTCAAGTTTGACGATGATTATGTTGTAGGTGCCGCGCTTATCGAGAACGATAAAAAGTGGCAGGAGGAGAAGATGCTCCTGACCGTAACCGAAAACGGTAAGGGCAAGCGTTGTCCCTTCAAGAATTTCTCTCAGATGAAGCGACCTAATACGGGCGTATACTGCCACGACGTCGAAAAGGCAGGGGCTCCCGTTGCCGGAATTGCTATAGTGGGCAATGATGAGGACGTGGTCATGATAACCGATACGGGTATTATCAAGCGTCTTGAGGCAAGCGATATCAGGATCGTAGATTCCACAAAGTCCAAGGGCGTAACGGTCATGAAATTTGCAAATGACGAGGCAAAGATCGTATCCCTGGCTGTAACTCAGAGAGTAAGCGATGACGCTCCTACGGAAGAGATTTCAGCCGATGTGTATGAAGCCGCAGAAGAGACAGCTGCTTTGGAAGAATAAAGGAATAAAACTATGAAGTATGTTTTCAGAGTAATTTCTTTGGTAATTCTCACCTTTTCAATGCTTTTCTCTTCAGTTGCCTGTAACGAAAAGGTGGAATATACGGAAAATGAAGTCATTGAAGCTGCAAAGAGTCTTATAGAAGCCTCTTATGAGATAAATGAGATCTATTTCGGAAAGGGCCTTCCCATAAGTGAAAAGGACAGCGAGGCTGCAAAGGAATTTGCGGCAGATCTTGATCTTGACGTGGAAAGCGTGGATTTTCTTCCCGTTACCGATGAATCTCCTTATAAGAGCATAGAAAAAATCAAGGAAGCTACCGCTAAGGTCTATAGCGCGGATTATTGCGAGATAATCTATGAGACCGCGTTCGCGGGTCGTTCTCTTGACGACGGAAGCGCAGCGGTATATGCCAGATATATGGAAAACAGTGAAGGAATACTCACTGCCCGGATAGATATCGAAGAAACTTGCGCGATTCTCAACAGAACCTATGATCTTTCAACGCTGAAGGTTAAAAAAATGAAGCCCGAAAGCGCAACCGTTACCGTTCAGTCTCTGGTGGATGGGGAAAAGGACAATGTACTTACCTTCACCCTCATTATCGAAGAGGACGGATGGAGGCTTGATACTCCTACGTATTGATCCTGTATAAGGGGTACAGCTGAACCTTACAAAATGAAAGGCGCCAGAATCACAAAAGAAAAGAGCATCCCAAAATGTACAATCTCATTTTGGGATGCTCTCTTTTTTGACTTTATATAAAATATCAGGAATTGCTTACCGCTTCAAAGTACTCATCGAAATCTATTACGGTGTTTTCCTTTCGGGATTTTTCAGCGGCAAAAACAATAGAGTGGTTATAATAGGATTCTTCTATTGTCGGGATAGATTTACCGTTATAATTATCGGTCAGATAGTGATACAGAGTAGCAACGATACCCTCATCACCGCCGCCGTGACCGCCGTTAACACCGTCAGTGCCGGAAATATCAAAATATTCATCGCTCTTGGTGGAAAAATAATATACTTTAATGGGAGACTGTGAGTCAAGGGCTGCGCGGATCTCTCCCTTAGTTCCCATAATGTGCATAAATCTTCCGCCTGCGTTAAAGGCGTTCATTGTGAACGTAACGGTGGTATCATCCTCAAAGAGCATATTAACGGTCTGATGATCCACAACGTCGTTATCGCACTTGAAAACGCACTTACCGTACAAAGTCTCATGCAGTGCCTTTTCAACAAGTTCATCTGTATGATAAACGTGCTTTGTTGCCGCTCCCCTGAACCATCCGTTTTCTTTATCATCGTAGTAAAGCTTAACGGCGTTGAATGCGCAGGTGTCTGCGTGGGGGCATCCCTCGTGGCAACGTTCCGGAGATCCCTCGGGTGCATTTTCTCTTGTGAAATAGGAAAGAGTACCGAAGGACTGAACTTTTTTGCATTTTTTGCCCAGGAGCCATTGGATAATATCTATGTCATGACAGGATTTTTGAAGAAGCATCTCGGAGCTTCTCGCGATATTTCCCCAGTTTCCGCGAACAAAGCTGTGGCTTTGGTGTACGATTCCGACGCATTCCTCGTGGTTTATGGACATGACCTTGCCGATCTTGCCGTCATCTATGATCCTTTTCAGGCAATTAAAAACTCCGCTGTAGCGAAGAACAGTGCATATAACCACCCGAACACCCTTTTCTTCAGCCGCCTTTGAAAGAATAGTGCACTCTTTTTGTGTGGGAGCCATCGGTTTTTCGAGAAGGATATCATAGCCTAACTCTATAGCCTTCATGGCAGGTGCAAAATGGTCTCTGTCCATAGTGGCAATAACGCAAAGATCTGCAATTTTTCCCGCGTCAAGAAGAGGCCTCCAGTCTGAAAAGCACATATCATCCGGAATTGAGTGCTTTTCTTTTACGAATTCTCTTCTGTTTTCCAGAGGCTCTGCCACGGCTATGACTTGATATTTCTCGGGAAGCTCTTTCATAAGATTGGTATATCTCATGCCGCGGTCGCCACCGCCGATAAGAATAACTTTAAGCTTTTTCATACTCTTTGTCCTCTCACAATTAACTCGTTGAGCATAAACAAACAATTAAAAGAAAGAAAATTGCAGTTTTTTTTATTATATACGCTTTTTTTTAATTGTGTCAAGCAGATAACAGCATTTTATATATGAAAGGAGATCAAAAAGCGACTGTATATCTTCGTAAATACAAAATTTTGCGTTGTAAAAACAAAAAAGCTTGCAATACTAAATGCATTACAAGCTTTTTGGGATTATCTGATCTACAGGCAAAGTAAGCCGGGAATAAATTTATTTTGCTCTGTGACGGCGACCGCCGGACATATCGGTGGCACCGCGGGAGCTCTTTTTGCCCTCGGGCTTGATCTCGCCTGCTTTGAGGAGCGCGATCTTTGTGAGCATGGGGCCTACGAGTTCGTAAATGAGTACAGAGAAGAGTACAATATTTCTTACAAGTATTCCGTCTGCACCGAGCTCAAGCGCTGTAAGGGACATACCAAGGGCAACGCCTGCCTGGGGAAGAAGGGTAATACCCAGGTATTTAGTAACTGTGCTTTCGCATCCTACCATCTTTGCACTGCTGAAAGTTCCGAAGTATTTTCCAAGAGAACGGAAAATTATGTATACGATACCGATTCCAACGATGGCGATATCGGCAAATGCGCCAAAGTCAAGCTCTGCGCCGCTGAGGGCAAAGAAAAGAACGTAGAGAGGAGCGGTCCATCTTTCGGTTCTGTCCATGATCTCCTCGGAAACATCGCACACATTGCAGAAAACGGTTCCCAGCATCATACAGGTGAGCAGAGTGGAGAACTCAACGTGCGCCGCACCTATATGGAAATCAAGAGTTGTCACGGAAACTGTAAGAAGAACGAATGCGATAGATATGGACATACGCTTGCTTCGTGAGTGGAAGAAGCGCTCCGTAAAATGGAAGAGAATACCCATAACCGCACCGAGAGCCAGGGAGAATACTACCTCAAGGAGAGGATTTACAGCAACGGATATGAAATCAAGACTACCGCCGCTCATCATAGACTTTGCAATTCCGAAGGAAACCGCGAAGATAATGAGGCCAACCGCGTCGTCAAGAGCAACGATGGGAAGGAGGAGGTCGGTGAGAGGACCCTTGGCCTTATACTGGTTAACGACCATAAGGGTAGCTGCAGGAGCGGTGGCGGAGGCGATAGCACCGAGTGTTATTGCAACGGGGAGGGGCAGCTTATCAGGCATCATGAAATGGAGACCGATGAGGGCTGCATCTACCAGAAGAGTTGCTGTAAAAGCCTGAAGAATTCCGATAATCGTTGCTTGCTTACCGGTCTTTTTAAGAGCGGAGAGACGGAACTCGTTACCGATAGAGAAAGCGATAAAGCCTGTCGCGGTCTCGGTTATGAGCTCGAAAACCTTAACGTCTGCAAGGGAAGCAAAGCCTACCCCGGGAATACCGACAGCACCCAGGCAGAAAGGACCGATGAGAATACCTGCAACGATGTATGCAGTAACCGCGGGAAGCTTCAAAAGCTTCGCCAAGCGGGACATAATGAGACCTGCAAGCAGGGTTATGGAAACGCTGAGAAGTATGTTCATAATACAACCTCATATTTATATAATAGGAAAAACAGTACCCGATTAATATATCACTTTCTACATTATATGTCAAGAGGGAAATCGTTTTTAACATAACAAACAAAAAAGCTTGCAAAAGCGAGTTTTACGCCTTTGCAAGCTTTTTATCATAACATTAAATGCATTTCAGAAGAAGAGGTTTATTCAATCCTTGACACGATCATTCAACAACTTCAAAATCCGCACCGTTCCAGGTATCGGAATCCTTGCCGATATAGAGACGGAAGTCTCCCGGCTCCAGAACTCTCTCAAGCTTTCTGTTAACAAGCTCAAAGCGCTCTGTGGGAATTGCAAAACGTACGGTTTTTTCTTCTCCTGCCTTGAGGGCAACCTTTTCGAAGTCGCAAAGGAGCTTATCGGGAGTTTCAAGAGAGGAAACGAGATCACAGAAGTATACTTGAACTACCTCTTCAATATCCCATTCTCCGGTATTTTTCACGGTAACGCTTGCCAAAAGCTCATCGCCGTCTTTGATAATGGGATTTTCGATCTTAGCTTCGCCGTATTCGACTGAGCTATACGTAAGTCCGTAGCCGAAGGGATAGAGGGGAGTATCCTCGCAATCCCGATGGCGGTTGATGCCGTCAAATCCGCGGGGACGGCCGCCGGGAAGGCTTGCGTAATAGATCGGGATCTGACCTGTAGCACGAGGGAATGTGACGGGGAGACGACCGGAGGGAGAGAGCTTTCCGAAAATGAGGTCGCAGATAGCGTTTCCTGCCTCAACTCCGGAGTGCCATGCAAGAAGGATAGCAGCGGAGAGGTTTTCAAGGGTTTGACAAGCCAAGGGACGCGCGGTGTAGAGCACGCTGATGACAGGCTTTTCCGTTTCGCAAAGCACCTTAAGGTACTCGTTCTGAAGCTGGGGGAGATCGATGTTTGCCCGGCCTCCGTGCTCTCCGGCCCAGTGAACGGGCTCACCGCAAGCGTAGATGATCGCGTCGCAATCAAGAGCCAGCTTCTTTGCTTCTTCAAAGGCAGAACAGTCATCGCCCTCAAATTCGCAGCCCTTAATGTAAACGATCTCAACATCGTCCATTGCTTCCAGCGCATTTTTAAGGGTAACGATATCGTTGATATGACCTCTTCCTCCCCAAAGACCTATGGCTTCGTGGCGCTCATCCGCGAAGGGACCCGTGAGAAGGTACTTTTTCTTTTTGCATTTGCAAAGAGGAAGAGTATTATCGGAATTTTTCAGAAGTACCATGGAATGCGTGCCAAGATCACGTGCAGCCGCGCGGTGCTCCTCTGTGAGGAAGTATTTAAGATTGTCCTCTTCCCTGTAGGGATTTTCAAAGAGACCGATTGCAAGCTTTGTTACAAGAACGCGCAGAACGCTCGTGTCTATAGCCTCCATGACCTCAGGATATTCACCTGCAAGCTCTTCAAGGTAGTTTATGTAAACCTCGGAGTGCATATCAAGATCGTTTCCGGCAAGGATCGCCATTTTTGCCGCATCTTTTCCGTCCTTTGCAACGCGGTGCTTAACAAGCTCAAGAATACTTGTCCAGTCGGAAACCACCATGCCCTCAAAGCCCCATGTGTCACGGAGAAGCTCGGTGAGATAGTAATGAGAGCCTGAAACAGGGTCGCCGTTCATGGAGTTGAAGGAGGACATACAGGTGATAGATCCTGCATCAAGAGCCGCCTTGTAAACGGGGAGATATTCACCGTGGAGAGTTCTTTCGCTGATATCGCAGGCCTCGTAATCACGTCCTGCCTCGCTCAGACCGTAGCCGCAGTAGTGCTTGAAGCAAGCGGCGGTGTAAGGATAGCCCGTTTCGGGGTTAATTGTCTGAAAACCGCGAACTCTTGCCTGAGCAACGCAGCTTCCGAAGAATTTATCCTCGCCTGCACCCTCAGCGATGCGCCCCCATCTGGGCTCGCGGGTGATATCGATCATAGGAGAATAGATCCAGTTGATGCCCTCGGCAAATGCCTCCTTTGCCGCGATCATCTCGCCGTGCTCGATCCTCTCCATATCCCAGCTTGCGGCTGTGGCAAGGGGGATGGGGAAAAGAGTTCTGTCGCCGTGAACAACGTCGTGACCGATAAGAAGAGGAATACCGAGACGTGTCTCCTCAACAGCGATCCTCTGGCGGCGGTTTGCGGTTGCAACGTCAGGAACGTTAAGAAAAGAGCCGATCTTAGCCTCACGGATCATATTTTCGTCAAGACTGCGCACAGTACCGGTAAGATTAAGCTGACCTACCTTTTCTGTGAGCGTCATTTGGGAAAGCAGCTCCTTGGCACGTTCAATATAAGGAGCAGCAGAGAAAGGCTTTTTTGTAAGCTTCATATAAAACCTCACTAATATATAATATTGTAATCATTATACATCATATTTTGCCGAAAAGAAATAGTATTTTAACATTTTATACAATGAAACCCGAATTGGAAAAAGAATTTTTCAAATTACGGCTTATTGCGGAGAAAAAATGAGCTTTCCTGTTCGATCCCAAGTCTGAACGGGAATCCCGCGGCACCGTTGTCACCGGGAAGCATCCACCTTTTCAATATATTCATCAACTATCCTTGCCGCGATACCCACATAATCCTCGCAGGGACGCTTTTTGTAGTATTCCTGTGTTCTCAGCTCGGGCACAGGGGAGTCAGCTCCTGCGGAAAGACCGAGAAGCTCGCGGCAGATGATGGAGCCGTTTTCCGTTTTGAATTTTGCGGCAATATCCTGAATAAGGGCATAGTGCTCCTTTTTCGCGGCGTGATCCTTGGGGTCATTGTAGCCGTAAAGCAGGCCCAGTACCATAAAAGCTCCGCTCACCGCACCGCAAACCTCCCGAAGTCTGCCCATACCGCCGCCGAATGAAGAGGAAAGCGCCGCCGCACGTCTCTCATCAATACCCGTAACGTCGGAAAACGCAAGAAAGACCGCCTGTGCGCAGTTGTAGCCCTCCCTGAAAAGCTCTCTGGCTCTGATTTCATGGTTCATATTAGTATTCTCCTTACATAAGAAACTGCCCATTTATCTGCAGCTTAAATTTCAGTCCCAGCTTTGCGGCGGCCTTGCGGCAAAGCACCATTCTCTGCAAAAATATTTCGAAATAGTCCATAACAGAGCTGAACTCGGTCTCAATATCCATTTTCAGCGTGATATCGGTTTTTTCCCGATCGATCTCCAGAGCAGTTTCGTTAACGGAATAGTTCACCCTGTCGTGAATGTCAAAGGAGGGGATGTCCGTATTGCGAACGCGGCTGCGGCGCACGTCGGACTTGTCTGCGATAATAAGCGCGGCAGCGATATTGTTCACGGGGACGCCGTTTCCCTCATCGTGATTACCGATAGCGGTTACCACCGTTGCCACGTCCTCAGCGTTCATGCCCATGGCAAGAAGAATACGGAAAGCCATAACGGCGCCGCTCTGAGAGTGCTCTTCGCGGTTAACAAGGTTGCCGATATCGTGGAGATAAGCGGCGATGCGTCCAAGCTCCACCTCATGAGCGGAAGCTCCCACGGTTTTCAGAATATACTCCACTCTCTTGGAAACCAGATTAACATGAGGGAAAGAATGCTCGGTAAACCCCTGAGCCGCAAGGGATTCGTCAGCCATTTTGATGTATGTGTTTATGGAAGGATTGTGCTTAATATCCTGATAGGAAATCATATATACCTCACAGATCTTTGTTGGTTTTATTCTATTATATAGTGCCCAAAATGTCAAGTTAACAGTATGTTAAATGAAAAACCACCCCACTGATGCCTTTGATCCGGCAGGTGAAAGGGGAAAACATAACAGGACCTTGCCCAAAATCCGGTATTCGCCTGTACAAAGTCAGAGCGGACACAGGAAACTATCAGTTAAGCCTTGCCCTGCCTTCGCTCTCAGGGAATGGCTGTCCCTTCAGTTTTCTTCCTATTTATTATATAGGTGAAAAATCCTTGCAAATAAAGCCATTCTATAAATTTGTAGAATTCCAACGAAAATATTTATCTATTACACATTTTCCCATTATGGGTTTTGTGCTTTTTACATAAAAAAGAAAATCGGCAAACACAATATATAGTTTTCAAGTGATGTACAAACCCCAATTCTGTGCATAAAAAATGTGAAAACTCAATATTTTCAGAGGTTTTTTGGGGTACCTGTGTTTGTATAATGACCAAAAAATTGGGAAAAAAGTATTGACAATTTGTTGGGCGAATGTTAGAATTATAGTACCAAATTAAATGGAGGTATTTACCCTATGAAAAAAGCATTAGCTTTAATTCTCACAGTTACAATGCTTCTCAGCGCAGTTGCGATCGGTGTTTCTGCTGCAAGAGTTGTTACTGTAACTGAAACACCCGGTGTTAGTGATAACGCATGGTTCGCTATCGGCGAGAACTACAATGCGAACACCGACGGTGTAACATCTAATGACTTCACTTACGAGCTCGTTGTTTACGGTAGCTCCGAGGCTAACAACGGCAAGGCGAGTGAGTACAACCCCACTATGGGCTTCGGTCCTGAAATCAGCTTCCAGAACGACAAGATCGGTTACGGTGACGTTTGGGTCAAGGGTTACCACAACCTTCTTGACTATGATCTCAAGACTGAGAAGTGGACAACAATCACATACGAAGTAGTTGACGGCGACACAACTGTATATGTTGACGGCAACCTCGTTGGTACTCTCTCCGGCGATCAGTATCCTATGAAGGCTGCTGTTGGTAACACCAACTACGGTACATACGTAGGCTCCATCAAGATCACTGATCTTGAGACCGGCGATGTAGTATTCTCCGAAGGCTTTGACAGCGTTCCCGGCGATGCAACCGGCGGTTCTATCGAGTCCGTTGAGGTTGTTGCAGCTTCTACAACTGTTAAGAACGAAAACGTTGCAGTTAAGAAGGAAAACGCATGGTTCGCTATCGGCGAGAACTACAATGCGAACACCGACGGTGTAACATCTAATGACTTCACTTACGAGCTCGTTGTTTACGGTAGCTCCGAGGCTAACAACGGCAAGGCGAGTGAGTACAACCCCACTATGGGCTTCGGTCCTGAAATCAGCTTCCAGAACGACAAGATCGGTTACGGTGACGTTTGGGTCAAGGGTTACCACAACCTTCTTGACTATGATCTCAAGACTGAGAAGTGGACAACAATCACATACGAAGTAGTTGACGGCGACACAACTGTATATGTTGACGGCAACCTCGTTGGTACTCTCTCCGGCGATCAGTATCCTATGAAGGCTGCTGTTGGTAACACCAACTACGGTACATACGTAGGCTCCATCAAGATCACTGATCTTGAGACCGGCGATGTAGTATTCTCCGAAGGCTTTGACAGCGTTCCCGGCGATGCTACCGGTGGTTCTATCGAGTCCTTCGACGTTGAGGGCAGCAGATATGACCTCGGCGAGAAGTACTGGTTCTTCCACGAGGGCAACAACTATGCTCCCGTAGAAGTAGGCAACCAGGGCGAAAACTTTGATATCGAAATGGATATCTGCCTTGAGGCTGCTAACTCCGAGTTCGGTACAGGCTTCCTTGGCCTTGCAAACTCTCCCAGAATTTCCACATCCCTTATCGGTGTTGGTAACAGCACTATTCCTTACACATTCACTGTTGGTACTTGGTACCATGTAAAGTGGGATGCTAATAACGGTTCTACCGCTATCTACGTTGACGATACCTATGTTGGTACAGTTGGCGAAGTAGCTGGTCTCTATGGCGGCACACAGGCATTCTATCAGTGGATCATGCTCTCCATCGATAACCTTTCCGTTGGTTCTTACTTCAACGATATGGAAGACGGCCTTGGCGATTACCAGGGTATGGCCATGGAGTATGAGATCGAAGTTACTGAAAAGACCATTTTCGATAACTTCGCTACTGGCTTCGAAGTTGGCGGCGATGCTAAGATCATCGAGCCTAACTGGTCCGCAGAATCTGAAGCTGGTATCTACTACCACTTCCCTGTAGGTCACAAGGGCAGCAAAAACACAAACTACATCGTAGACTTTGACCTTGCACTTGTTCCCAATATTAATAACACTGTTGACGGTACATATTTCGAGCTCTGGACCAACACTGCTTCCAGAAGATGGATCGTTGGTACAGTACTTACCGGTCGTGTTGAGAACCCCGGCTCTGATAATGAGACTCGTGATACCACTCTCTTTGATTGGGGCGAGGCTACTAAGGATAACTTCCACCACGTAACTTATGTATTCGACGGCGCTAAGGGCTACATCTACGTTGACTACACTCTCGTATATGAAGGCTTTGCAGGCGACGTTTGGGCATTCGAAGGCGACAACTATGACGAGTGTCTCGGTCATGTTTGGAATGGTTCCGCAATCATCGATAACTACCAGGTTCTCGATTCCAAGTCCTATGAGCTTCTTGTTGATGAGCTTCCCGCTTCCGGCAAGAGTGATACTCATGGTAATGCAAACGGCACCGTTACTGTAAACCTCGATGCTGAGGATTACTGTGCAGAGAACGGCCACATCACAGGTCTTACCAGCAAGACCATCGCTGAGACCTGCTACTCCGACGGTGAGTGGACAACTTACTGCGGCGTTTGCGGCGAAGTAACTGAGACTAATGTTTGTCCTATGTACGAGCACAGCTGGGCAAGCTACGATATCAACAGAAAGACTGACTCCGGTCTCGTTTATACATACTGTAAGAACGATGGTTCTAACGGTTGTACCGAGCGCAGATACACAACTCTTCCCGAAGAGTACACCGGCACTCTCTATGAGTACCACGATATGAGCGACGATATGATCATCGTTCTTGACAATGGTTTCGCTGCTGAAACTACTCGTAAGGCTCTTAAGACTGAGCTCGAAGGCTTTGATTGGAATAGCGTTGACTGGTTCTATGCTGATGGCGCTGAACAGACCGAAGAGAACAGAGAGTGGTATGTTCCCAACTGGACTGTAACCGATGACGGTAAGCTTTACTTCAACGACTTCGGTGCAAACTACAACCAGTGGAATGCAAAGAATATTCCTTCCAACAACTGGTCCATCACTATGGATATCACATACTGTGGTATGCATGAGACTAACGATACTCTCGACGATCCTACCAAGTCCGATCCTCTCGGCTACCGCAAGGAGTTCTACTTCTGGGCAGGCGGCTCTAACGGTCTCGTAATCGACGCAGGTTACAACGCTGAGGAAGGCTACCTCTTCCTCCGTCCCGATGCAATAGCAGGTGCTGCATTCATCGGTGTTAAGAAGGACTTCACAATGATCGAGGGTGAAAACTATGTATTCACCATGCGTTACAGCTATGATAAGGACGATAACGGCGTGATCTCTAACGCTACCGTATCCCTCTGGGTAGATGGCGTTAAGCAGCTCGAGTACAATACTCCCGACGACGCTGAGTACGTTCTTCCCATGGGCTCCAGCACCCTTCCCTTCATCATCTTCCGCGACTTCGCTGTTAACGTAGCTATCGACTACATGGCAGTAGGTTCCGCTGATCTTGATGTAAATCCCGGTAAGGTATTCTTCGGCGATGCTGACGGCGACGGTGTTCTCACCGCAGCTGACGCTCTCGTTATGAGACAGTTCCTCGCTGAGGTTGTTGCAGCTGATGAGCTCGTAGTAGCTTCTCACCTCCTTGACGTATACGCTGATGGCGCTATCAACGCTAAGGACCAGGTTGCTCTCAGAAAGGCAATCGCTGCATAATTCAAGCTTAGTTTGAATTAATCAAATAAAATTCGCCCCCACATTTGTGGGGGCGTTTTTTGTATGAATAAGCAATTTGACCATAATGGATTGAATTTTTGCGGGTACCCGGTAAAGTGTCAGAACAAATAATTACCGATCCACTCTGTCTTCGCGCAAGCGAAGACAGAGCGGACACAGAACTTAAAGGCAGTGTTTCTTCACGTTTGCGGAGGAAGCCTTACTTGCACTTAAGAAAACGTGCGGTCAGATGTTGTATATTTCGTAGGTGAAAGGTTTATTTAATTTGTAGGGACCGACGTCACCGACGGTCCTGAACGCAGGGTCTGATGTTGTAGATTTGATAAGCGGAAGGTGAAGTTCAACCAAACCTACCTCCGCGAAGGTAAAGCAAGAGCTATAAGTTAATATTTTCTCCGTCAAGTGAAGCTTTGGTCAGCTTGTCGCCGGTATATGTAAGCTTCAGGGAAAAGAATGGCCTCTCAGCTTTCATAAGATCAAAAAATATTCTGTCTCCCTCCCACATGGGGAGATCTTCAAGCTCCTTTTCCTTTATCCAATGAAGCTCGCCCTCTGCGCACTCAGATATATCCTCGCTGTTCGTCTCACCTGTGTAAAGGCACATGAATTCCGTTCCCCATACATCTGAAACAAAAGTTATCAGTCCACGAAGTGAATACTTTTTAAGCTCGATTCCGCACTCCTCGCGTACTTCCCTTATAAGACATTCCTCGGGAGACTCACCGTCCTCAAGCTTTCCACCGATCCCAACCCATTTCCCTGCGTTTTCATCGCTTTTCTTTTTATTTCTGTACATCATAAGCGTTTTATTACCGCATTTAATGTAACATAGTGTGGTAATCTTCATCTTTCGTACATACCTCCAACATCCCGAAGTAAATTTCTCATACCATCCCTCACTTGAACGGGTGCGATTATCTCCATTCTCTTGCCAAACTGCAGCACCCAAGAATAAAAATTGTTACTGATAATAACGGGCACCGTGAAATTAAACGTTCCGTCATTTCCCGGATATATGGAAACACCGGTGGAGAATCTGTCAATAACTGCGCCTGCAAGTGAGTTTTCGCATTTTAGTGTAACGTTGTATTCCTCGCCGCTGAACATTCCGAAAAGCTTTCCGGAATATCTGGCAAAGTCAAATCTTGTGTAGATCTCAAGACCTCTTCTTTTGTTTTCTGATTTCGAGATGTTCTTCATCTTATCAACTCTGAAATGGCGTATCGTTTCAGTTATGTGATCGTACGCAAACAGATAATAGTTTTCATCTCTCCAGACGAGAGCCCATGGGCTCAGCTCATATATCTTTCCGTCCCTGCGGAGCACCTGCTCCTTTTCGGGTGACCAATCAAAATATTGAAAATTGATCATTTTGTTTTCTGAGATGGCAGAATGGATCCAGTCTATATTGTTCAAAATAGATGCGTTCAGCTCACGCTCAGGCTCTTCAGTTTTAACGCTTCTGTTCAGATCCTTAGCTTGGTGCTTGCTTGCCATTTTTGTAAGCTTTTCAGTAAGCTTTTTTCTTTTTGCACCTGTTATGAATCTTGATGCCTGCACGGCGTCTATCAGCAGCTTAAGCTCCGCAAGCTCGAATTCCCGGCTCACAAGAGCACATCCGCACTTATCGTGCAGTATGTCAAATCCGTAGCTTTCCAATGTTTCAAGGTCGCGGTAAATGCTTTTTCTCTCGGCGCTGATGCCTTCCTTGGAAAGTCTGCTTATTATCTCCGGAGCGAATATTCTGTGCTCTGCATCCGTTTCTTCACGCAGAATATCCAGGATATGTAGTAATTTAAGCTTTTCATCATACTGTTTTCCCATATTTGCACCATTCCTTTCTCTTATAACTGTATTTTAACATAAACCTTTCTATTTGTAAAGCAAATAGTCCCAAAAAAGGTACAATACGCTCATCAAAAGTACGTCGTTGTACCGATAATAGGACATAGGCAGTATTATAATTTAATTGTAAAAGGAAATACATAAAGGAAAGGTGATACTAATGAAAAAAACGATCATGAAAACAGCTATGAATTTTGCAGGAGCAGCCTTCATTCTTGCCCTGGGTTGGGTAGGTATGATGATAACGAACGGACTTTACGTTCTTGTGAATATGTAATTTGCAAACACTAAAAGACTGACGAAGCAGATATCTTGAGCTTCGTCAGTCTTTTTCATTTCTCTTGACAGAGTTTTTTCTATGAGTTATAATTATCATAGTTTTTTATTTAAGGAAGTAATTAATGATAATCTCTCACATACATACGGAGAATGCCGCCGATGCGCCGTTCCTTTCGGTGCTTTTTGATGCTCTCCTTCATTCTCTGAAGGAGGTCGCCTTGATACTCCCGTTTATGTTTCTGGCGTTCCTTTTTATAGGCTTTCTTGAAAGAGGAGCGGGACGGGGAATGGTAAGGGTCATTCTCACCGCTGATAAGGTAGGTCCTCTTGCCGGCGGCTTTCTCGGTGCTCTTCCGTCGTGCGGCTTTTCCGCAGCAGCCTCGAATCTTTACGGTGCCGGACTTTTAACAACGGGAACACTTATTGCTGTATACCTTTCCACATCCGACGAAATGCTTGCAGTGCTTGTGGGCAGTAAAGCGTCTCCAAAGCTTATCGCCGCTATACTTGCTGTGAAGATAATCACGGGAGTTTTATGCGGATTTTTGTGTGATTGGTCAGTCCGTCTGTTCTATAAGCTTCGTGAAAAGCGGGCTTTGAAAAGGACCGTTTCTGAGGAGGCTGAGGCAGAGGCATTGGAAAATGCTATGGAATGCGGCTGTGCTGATCCTTATTGCGGCGCAAAGGGTAATGTTCTGTTCTCTGCTTTGATTCGCACCTTGCGCATACTCGTTTTTATATTTATAATTTCAGCCGTTCTGAACGTTCTTCTCTGCTATGTTGATAAGGATGCTGTGGGCGCTTTTGTTGGAAAGATGCCCTTCGCAGGCTGTGTTCTCACTGCTCTCATGGGTCTTATCCCCAACTGCGCCGTATCCGTCGCGCTGACGGAGCTGTATATTGAGGGGATAATCACGGCACCGATGATGCTTTGCGGTCTGATGACGGGTGCGGGAAGCGGACTTATCATACTTTTCGGCTCAAACCGTAATAAGGCAGAAAATTTCACCGTGGTAGCGCTTCTTTTCGTTTTCGCGCTGATCTTCGGCAGCATTTTCGGCAATTTAATACCGCTATTCTAATTTTTCGGAGGATATATGTTTAAGGAATCTTTTTCTCATGAAGCTTACGAGTATATGGGCGAAACGCGCAAATACCGTTTTCATAAGCCCGAAAACTTCGATGAAAACGGAAAATACCCTGTTGTTCTCTTTCTTCACGGTGCAGGCGAGAGAGGCGATGATAACGATGCCCAGCTTCGCATAGGAATCGGAACGGCACTCAGCGACCCCGAAAGTCCCTTGCATAATGCGTTTATTATCGCACCTCAGGTTCCCCTTGAAAAGCAGTGGGTGGCATCCTCTTGGGATCCCGGCACCTACGACCTTGATAATACCCCTGAAACGCCCTATATTGCAGGTGCTGTCAGCATAGTGAAGAGCGTGATGGAGAAGTACCCCTGCGATAAGGATAATGTGTACGTCATGGGTATTTCCATGGGCGGCTTCGGCTCCTGGGATGCTCTTTGCAGATATCCCCAGCTCTTTGTAGGCGGATTTATCTGCTGTGGCGGAACAGATGCGTCAAAGGCAAGAAAAATCTGCGAAAAGAAGATATATACTTATCACGGCGATGAAGATCCCGTGGTCAACGTTCGCGGAACAAGAGCCATGGTTGGCGCCATCATGGGCTGCGGAGGAAAGAATATCACCTACAGAGAGTATGAGGGCATGGGCCATTGGACCTGGGACCGTGCTTTTGCCGAGTTCGATGATATTAATGCACTTTTTGCAAACTAAGCTGTTAAAATCAACAAAAAACACACGCTTCGAATCAACACAAATCACAAAGAATTAGAAATTTATATTAAGACTGTTTTTTTTATAAAAATTGTTGTAAAAACAGTCAAATTGTGTTATATTTTAATTGTATAAAAATGTGAAAAGGGTTCGCCCCGTCACGGATAAAGGAAAGGGATTAAAAAGATGACTTACAACAAGAAATCAGTTGAAGACATTGCTGTTGCCGGCAAGAAGGTTCTTGTAAGA
>SVQJ01000166.1 GCA_015065395.1 Oscillospiraceae bacterium | reverse complement strand
TGACCTCCGCGATCAAAGGGGCATATTGGAGTGGCGTCTTGCGGGTGCACACTTGCTCTTAGCAGAAAGCATCATGAGAGCGCCTGCAAGTCTCTGACGAATCTCGCCGTCAGAGATAATATCGTCAACCTCGCCTGCGCTTGCAGCACATACGGGAGAACCTATCTTAGCATCCCACTTAGCTTCAAGCTCTTCGCGGGTAACATCCTTAGAGATCTTGTCATTGAGAAGGAAGGCAACAGCACGCTTTGCACTCATAACACCGATCTTTGCGCTGTCGAGAGCGAGAACCATGTCAGCACCAAGAGCCTTTGAACCCATAAGAGAGAAGATGGCACCGTAAGCCTCTCCTGCGATAAGGGTGATAAGAGGAGTTTTAGCGGTGGAATATGCAAAAGCAAGCTTAGCAAGCTCAGCAGCATAAGGAGAAGCCTCAGCTTCAAGGGAAACATCGGGACCCTCAGAATCGAGTATGGTGATAACGGGAATGTTGAAGCTGTCGCAGAAGGTGATCATTCTTGCAGCCTTTCTTGCGGCACCTTGAGTGAGAATACCGCTGTTAACAGAAGCATTGTTTGCAACAACTCCGCAAACTGTTCCGTTAAGGGAAATGAAGCCAGCGGTAAGCTCCTTAGCATAGGAAGCGTAAAGCTCAAGGTACTTAGCCTCGTCAGCTATAGCTGCAATGAGAGCCTTTGCATCCTTTGAGTCAGCATAGGATGTAATGTCGATAAGGCGGTTTGCACTGTCGCTTGAAGCGTCCTCAACGGTTCCCTCCATGTTGTTCATGGGAAGGTAAGCGAGAAGCGCCTTTGCGAGAGCAATGCACTCGCTGTCGTCCTTTCCGCAAAGAGCTGCAAGTCCGCTCTTTGCAACGAATTCGGACTTACCGCATTCAGCAGAGCCGAGAACGAAGGGGGCGTTAAAGGAAACATTACCCTTGGTTTCGGAAATAATAATAAAGTCAAACATTCCTGCAACAACAGCGGCACTGCCTGCTGCTGTTCCGGGGATTATTGCGATCTGAGGGATAACGCCGCTGGCACGAGAAACGCAGTTCATCATTCTGCCGTAGCCTGCCAGAGCACGAACGCCCTCGGGAAGCAGCGCTCCTGCGGAATCGAAGATACCGATAACAGGGGCACCGTTCTCAATAGCAAGGCGGTATATCTCTTCGATCTTTTTTGCCTGAGCCTCAGTGAGAGCTCCCTTTGTTCTGGAATAATCCTGGCTGAAGGCGAATACAAGTCTGCCCTGGATGCTTCCGAAGCCGCAAATAACGCCCTCAAAGCACTCGTCTGTGCAACTGTCAAACTCACCGGGAGTACGGCGTACGTATGTGCCGCTTTCCATGAAAGTACCTTCATCGAAAAGGGCTGTGATGCGGCCGCGAGCGGTGAGACAGCCTGCAGGTGCAGAAACCTTGCTTTCTGCATCGCTGAAAAGCTCGCGAAGTGCAGAAGCGGATCTGATACTTGAATCCTTCAGAGCTTCAAGTACCATTTCGGAAATGTTTTTTTCCATTAACTGTCCTCCTGGATATATTAAACTTAATGATAGCATTTTCTTGCAGAGGAAAACAAATCATTTTCCCCAACACTAATATGAATTATATTATGTTCTTTATTTATTTTCAAGAGCAATATTGAATTTTCTCCCGGAAATGGCAATATTTTTGCCGGAAATCAATTTGCATTTAATTTTTTTGTCCTGTTATTGTCAACTTGTATTTTTGGTGACTGACGTATTCAGAAATAAGAAAGAGATCGGGAATAGTAATACAGATTTTGGGAATGATATTTTTGAAATTCCGTGGCGTCAGCTATTCAAACGGGGTTATCAAATGACTAAGGGGTTATGTGATGAACAGCATTCAAAGTATTTGTGCATTGGAAGTGCTTGATTCAAGAGGGAATCCAACCGTAGAGACTGTGGTAAAGCTAAAAAACGGTGAGATAGGAGCGGCGCTGGTTCCGTCCGGTGCTTCCACGGGAAAGCATGAGGCTTACGAGCTTCGTGATAATGACCCGAGCCGTTACAACAAAAAAGGAGTGCTTCGCGCCGTTAAAAACATAAATACAGTGTTGAATGAGGCTTTAGAAGGCTGTCCTATATGCCAGTCAAGCGTGGATACGTGTCTGATAAGGACGGACGGAACATTTACAAAAGAAAAAATGGGAGCAAATGCTATTCTTGCCGTTTCTCTTGCGGCGGCCCGTGCAGGAGCGCAGGATAAGAATATTCAGCTTTTTCAGTATTTGGGCGGAATAAATGCAAAAAGAATGCCTGTTCCGCTGATGAATGTGCTGAACGGAGGCGTTCATGCATCGAATGATCTTGATGTTCAGGAGGTTATGATCGTTCCTGTCGGCTTTAATAGGTTTTCCGAGGCATTGAGATGCGGCTGTGAGATATATCATGCACTCGGCAGGATACTGAAATCAGATAAGAAGGTTACCTCCGTCGGAGATGAAGGAGGTTATGCACCGGACGTGGGGAGCCTTGAGTGTGCCATAGAATATCTTATAAGGGCGATAAAGGAAGCCGGCTATGATACGGAACGCGTTAAGATCTCTATAGACTGTGCGGCAGGCGAGTGGTACAGAGAGGACGGGACCTATCTTTTGCCAAAATGCGGAGCAGTATACACGGCCGCAGAACTTTGCTCCTATTACAGTCAGCTTTGTGAGAGGTATCCGATCTTTTCGATAGAGGACGGTCTAAGTGATGATGACATGAACGGTTGGCAGTATCTGACAAAGGAGCTTTCAGAGCGTGTACTGCTTGTGGGAGACGATCTGTTTGTAACCTCAACCTCCAGATTAAAGGATGGTATTGAAAAGGGAATAGCAAATGCCATACTGATAAAACCCAATCAAGTGGGGACTCTGTCCGAAACTATGGAGGTAATGCGACTTGCAAAGGAAAACGGTTACAAGACTATAGTTTCTCATCGGTCCGGAGATACGGAGGATACGTTTATAGCAGATCTCGCGGTGGGTATGAATGCAGGGTATATTAAATGTGGAGCACCCTCCAGAAGTGAAAGAACTGCAAAGTATAACAGGCTTTTGTTTATCGAAGGAGCCTTGCCTCTGGATACCGTATACGGAGCTGAACAGTATTAAAATACAGGAAAAGATCAATATTGGGTTTTATTAAAACGCAAAAGAAAAACCAAAGAAGAGAGCGCGAAAAAATGGAAAATTTTTTGCGCTCTCTTCTTTGGAGTTCAAAGCACCGCGGGAGTCTTATGCCTTTCAAATTTAAGCGATATCGAATCATAAAGTTTTTTTCGAAAGATCGATGGGAACAGGTCTGTCAGTCCTGTTTCTGCTGGGAATATTTTTCATGCAAAGCATTACGCTGTTCTGCAATCCCGTAAGCTTTTTTATAATCCTCGCATTCCTTGCAGCATCGCTCAAGGTCACAAAGTATAAAATAAAAGCAAAAGGAATTCGGAGCGTTATTAAGAGCTTTTTCAAGAAGCGGCAGAGCGTCTGAGTGTTCGTTGCGTTCTAAAAGCTGAATTGCGCGCAGATGATCCGTATAAGCCTCATTTTCTATCAGCTCCGAAAGACCGTTGTCGGAGCTCTTTCCCTCTGATGCAAGGGAAAGGGAAAGGATATAAAGGTATCGGTCCTTGGTAAAGAACACAGGGAGAACTTTGGGCAAAGCATGAGAACTGGGAAGAATTCCCCGTGCAAGGGAGGAGATAAGTATTTTCAGAAGCTTTATCTGGGAAATCATCTCGTTGTACAGATAGACAGTTGAGTGAAGGGCGGTGGAGGCATTGGCAAGGTATTTGTGAGCATCGTGCAGCTCACCCTTATCAAAATGCTCGATTGCCGCCATAATATACGCATTGGCTTCCATGGCAGAAACCTCATCATCATCGCTGGGAAGCTCCTGACAAATATCAATACATTTTTTGTATTGACCTGTGCTGAGAAAACGGCGTGCATCCTTTATTTTAACGGTTTTTGTATACTCAGCCTCTTCCTTGGCATCACGGCAAAGGAAAAAGGAAGGCGGTGTTTTCAATTTTTGCGATATAAAAAGAAGTGTTTCCAAGGAGGGATG
>SVQJ01000165.1 GCA_015065395.1 Oscillospiraceae bacterium | reverse complement strand
CCAGCGTAATTTTTCTATCGGTGAGGTAGAGGTCATCGGCAGCGCGATCTATCATAAGACAGAGTACAGAGAGAGAAGAAACCATTATGCGCTTTTCTCGGTAAATACTCCTATTGATGGCTTTGATACAGATCGCGAGACCTTTGTAGGTCTTTATAATGGCTTTGACCGTCCCAATGTTCCTTTTGCAGGCGAGGCAAAAAACTCTGTTGCAAGCGGCTGGGCACCTATCGGCTCCCACATGATAAATGTTTCCTTGGAGGCCGGGGAAGAGAAGTCCTATATTTTTGTGCTCGGTTATTGTGAAAATTCAAAGGACGATAAGTGGGAATGTCAGGATGTTATAAATAAAGCTCCGGCAAAGCGTCTTATGGATGCATTTGCAACAGACAGTCAGGTCGATAATGCTCTTAGCGAGCTGAAGGCATACTGGGAAAATCTCCTTTCCACATACAGCGTGGAAAGTGCCGATGAAAAGATGAACAGAATGGTCAATACTTGGAACCAATACCAGTGTATGGTAACCTTTAATATGTCCCGTTCTGCATCTTATTTTGAATCCGGTATCGGACGCGGTATGGGATTCCGTGACTCCACTCAGGACCTTCTCGGATTTGTTCATCTCATCCCCGAGAGAGCGAGAGAGAGAATATACGATATCGCCGCAACACAAATGGAGGACGGAAGCGCATATCATCAATATCAACCGTTGACGAAGAAGGGTAACTCCGATATTGGATCCGGCTTTAACGATGACCCCCTGTGGCTTATCTTCGGTGTGGCCGCATATATAAAGGAAACAGGGGACTATTCTATACTTGACGATATGGTTCCCTTTGATAACGATGAATCAAAGGCAGCTCCCATGATGGAGCACTTAAAGCGCTCCTTCGATCATGTAATAAATAATCTTGGACCACACGGCCTGCCCCTTATAGGCCGTGCTGACTGGAACGACTGCCTCAACCTTAACTGCTTCTCAGAAACTCCCGGTGAATCCTTCCAGACATCAGGTCCTTCAGAGGGCCCTGTAGCTGAGAGTGTATTTATTGCAGGTATGTTTGTTGCCGTAGGTCCCGATTATATTGCTCTTTGCGAAAAGAAGGGGCTTTACGATGAGGCTAAAAACGCTGAAAAAGCGGTAAAGGCCATGTATGACGCCGTTCTTACCCACGGATGGGACGGGGAATGGTTTTTGCGTGCATACGATGCATACGGTGCAAAGATCGGAAGCCATGAGTGCGAGGAGGGACAGATCTTCATCGAGCCCCAGGGCTTCTGCGTAATGGGAGGCATCGGTGTGAGCGAGGGTCTTGCTGAGAAGGCTCTTGACAGTGTTATAGAAAGACTTGATACAAAGTACGGTATAGTGCTCAATAATCCTCCTTACACGAGATATCACGTTGAGCTTGGAGAGATATCCTCCTATCCCCCCGGATATAAGGAGAATGCGGGAATCTTCTGCCATAACAATCCCTGGATTTCTATTGCAGAAACTATCATCGGCCGCGGAAACCGTGCATTTGAGGTATATAAGAAAACTTGCCCCGCTTATATTGAGGATATCAGCGAGATACACAGAACCGAGCCCTACGTGTATTCTCAGATGATCGCAGGTAAGGATGCCGTCCGTCACGGTGAAGCAAAGAATTCCTGGCTCACAGGAACTGCAGCGTGGACCTTTTATAATATCTCCCGTTATATCCTCGGCATTATGCCCGAGTATAACGGACTGCGCGTTAACCCCTGTATTCCCGATACTTTGGAGGAGTTTACCGTAACGAGAAAATTCCGCGGTGATATCTATAAGATCCATGTGGATAACTCTGCAAAGATATGCAAGGGTGTTGTAAGCGTTAAGGTGGACGGCAATGAGATCGATGGTAATGTTATCACCCCCGTTCTTGATGGAGCCGTGCATAGCGTTGAAGTCGTAATGGGCTGATATGAAAAGGATTGCAATGGTACTGAGCATCGTTCTTACGGTGCTCAGCCTTTCAGGGTGCGGAATGAGAGAGTTCTTTGCAACTCTCGGATTCGATACTCATGATTACGAGGGTGAAAAGATAATAGCAACCCATGCAAATGATAGTGAGATCGCACTTGAGCTTTTGGATATGGTCAAGATACTCAGTATCAATTCCGTTGATATTCCGGAGTTTTCTGGAACAAAGCAGGCCGTTGAGGTTTGCCGTGATGCGATCCTTAACCGTATGTACAGCGAAAATTTTGCAAGATATGCAGGGAACCCCACACTTATAGGGGATGCAGAGGAAATATATCCGGATCTTAATTTTTCAGTTGTTATTCCTGCCGATGATTTTGAGAATATAGCTTATAAATATTTCGGAGGCAAGGAAAAGCTTGTTAATAAAAGCGGCAAAAAGTACGATTATATTGAAGGAATCAATGCATATATCACTGCCGCAAAGCCTGTTGCATGGGAAGTTGATATTAATATTAAAAAGGTTGTAGAAACTGAGAACACGTACCGCCTGACCTTTAATTGCACTCTTGACGGAGAAACATCATCCGATTATTTTGCTCTTGTCATAAAGAGAGCAGATGAATCCCTTTATTTCAAATTTGTGAGAGAAGAATAAGAAATATATCTTCGTAAATTCAAGCTATTTCTGCTTTTTTCTTTAGATTAAGGGTAGATGCGAATAAAAGTTTTCTTTTTTGAAATAGCTCTAAACAACATAAAAAGGAGATGCGAATGCATCTCCTTTTTATGTTGTTTTATAGTGGATCACTCGTCGAACATTGTGTCGTCAAGCTCAGCGTCATCGTCAAACTCGTCTTCATCATCATAGAAGTCGTCGAAATCGCTGTCATCTGTTTCGATATCATCATCGAAATCATCAAAGTCATCGCTGTCAACCTCAACGAATGCTGCCTCGTCCTCATCGTCCTCGCTGTTCAGATCATCCTCGTTATAAGCGATGGAGCCGTACTTCTCGTAGAACTCGTCATCAGCTGCGGTGTTGATCTTTTTAACCTCAACCTCGTTGTAGCAGGGCATACCTGTACCGGCAGGGATGAGCTTACCGATAAGAACGTTCTCCTTAAGACCCATAAGGTGGTCGATCTTACCCTTGATAGCAGCCTCGGTGAGAACCTTTGTGGTCTCCTGGAAGGATGCAGCGGAAAGGAAGGATTCTGTCTGGAGAGAAGCCTTTGTGATACCAAGGAGAACAGGCTCTGCAGTAGCAGGACGGAGATCGATCTCGCCTGCCTCAATGCGTCGCTGGATCTCATCATTTGCATCAAGGAATTCAAGCTTTTCAACATTGATGCCGGGAAGCATATCAGTGCTTCCGGGATCGTCTATCTTCATCTTTCTTGTCATCTGCCGGGTAATTACCTCGATGTGCTTGTCATTGATTCCGATAGACTGGCTGGAGTAAACCTTCTGAACCTCAAGAATGATGTAGTCATAAACTGCATCGATGCCATTGATACGAAGGATATCGGCAGGGTTCTTGTATCCTGCGGTCAGCTCCTGACCTGCGGTAACATAATCACCCTCCTGAACTATGATCTGAGTACCGTATGCAATGGGGTATTCCTTTTCTTCGCCGGTCTCAGCGTTCTTAATGATAATGTTGTGGATCTTCTTAACGTCGCGTATGGAGACGGTACCTGCGAAATCAGCAACGGTAGCAGTCTTCTTAGGCTTTCTTGCCTCGAAGAGCTCCTCAACTCGGGGAAGACCCTGTGTAATATCGCTTCCTGCAACACCACCGGTATGGAATGTTCTCATGGTAAGCTGTGTACCGGGCTCACCGATAGACTGAGCGGCGATGATACCGACAGCCTCACCGATGTTAACGGTCTTGGAATTAGCAAGGTCAGCACCGTAGCAGTGAGAGCAAACGCCGTGGCGTGCTTTACACTGAAGAACTGTTCTGATGTGAACAGACTTGATGCCGGCCTTTTCAACAGCCTTAGCCTGAGCTTCAGTGACCATAGTGTTATTTTCAACGAGAACCTCGCCTGTTTCGGGATGGATAACATCGCCGATAACGTATCTGCCGAAGATTCTGTCAGAAAGCTTTTCGATAACCTCGTTACCGTCCTTGATCTCGGAAACGGTCATACCGTGGGTCGCGCCGCAG
>SVQJ01000164.1 GCA_015065395.1 Oscillospiraceae bacterium | reverse complement strand
TATGGGGACGTGCGGTTTACATAATGTTACGGGGCGAGGGTGGTGGAGATGATTGTGGAGGCGGGTATGAAGATATGGGCGCGGTGAGCGAGGGAGAAGGTTTAATGATGTGAAGTTGGAGGATGGTGCGGTGAGAATGGGATGGAGAGATCGTGGTGGGATGTTAGTTGCAATAAAAAAGCCCCGCGGGTGCGGGGCGTGAGGTTACTTGATATATTCTGAAAGGTCGTATTTATCGAGATACTTATTGAATGGTTCCATATAATATTTTTTATTCTCTTCAAAATCCTTCCACACAACTGATATTAGGCAATAAGCTTTTTCGATATATTCTTCGCACTCCTCAACGTTACTGAGCTTTTTGTAACAAGCGGCGATACATTGAAGAAAGCTCCAATGGAACGTTTGCATTCCCTGCCAAATATATTGATCTGCGGGATCATCATAGAGGTCTGTCAAAAGAAACGTTGTAAGGACGCGAAGTCCTTTTTGGTAGCATTTCAGAGCCTCCGGAATATAGTCGTCGGGTGTATAATCGCTCAACTTCACCTCGGGATGCTGACACATAAAGAACCAAGCGTCACCCTCCTTCATGCACGAGCTGTATAATCCCTCCAAGTGATGATTCCGAGATAATACCGAAGCATTCAGCTTATCTTTTCCGCTAAGTCTAAATGAGATAGTATCATTACGGATGTTAAAGTCACACGGAAGTGTTTCCAAAACCTCTTTTGCTTTTTGGTATTCGCCTTTTTTGAGATACGCTGCAGATTGACAATCCTTTGCATTGCATACTCGAAGAAAATCAGAACTCTCGGTTATTATTTTTTGAGAAAGGTCTATCATTTCATCAAGATGCGATGTATCTTCTCGATCACGCAAAACGTATTCATAGGCATCTAACAGACAGCAAAGCAGAAATTCATTTTCAGGATATTCCTGCAATGAGGCTTTTATAGTGTCTATATATTTCGGGGTATCATCAAAAAAATACTGTCTCGCTTCATCAGTGATCTTTTGGATCTTTGCTTTCATTTCACGAACGTCATATTCGAATAATATATCAAGAGAAACTTCAAAATAGCCTGCGATCACGGGGATCATCTCCATATCGGGATATGTCAAGCCACTTTCCCATTTACTAACCGCCTGAGGAGATACCGAAAGTACAGAAGCAAGTCCTTCTTGGGTGATCCCTTTCTTTTTTCTGAGTTCTCGTATTTTGTTACCTATATTGATATTGGTCATAATCAACCTCCTGAATTTATATTGTGATGCGCTTCACTGTTTAAAGTATAGCACAGGAAGAAATGTATTTCAACAACGCTATATTAGAAAAAAATCAACCTTTGGTTAAGTCGGTTGATAAAGCATCAAAAGCCCCGCGGGTGCGGGGCGAGGGTGAGACAAGAGTGGCGGTGGGCGAGACGAGGTGGTGGGCGGCGTAGGAAGGAGAGGGGCGGTAGCAAGGGCGAGGTGAGGGCGAAAAGGGGTGTGGGGTGTGGAGTGTGTTGAGCAGGTTGAGATAAAAAAGCCCCGCGGGTGCGGGGCTTTTATATGTTTTATTTATGCATATATCTGCAATATATTGCGGCTTTTACAAGTCCTACACATTGACAAGTGGAGATGGAAAGTGCAGTTTCATCCTCGGTGGCATTGGCGTTTCCGATGGCAGCGTTATCTTTAATTGCCATATCGATAGAATACTTCCACAACAGTTCGACAACTTGCTCTTTTTTTACCGTATCCAAAATAAAGATTGCACCTATAT
This sequence comes from Oscillospiraceae bacterium, assembly GCA_015065395.1. Classification (GTDB taxonomy): domain Bacteria; phylum Bacillota; class Clostridia; order Oscillospirales; family CAG-272; genus Avispirillum. The sequence continues at coordinate 2,352 of SVQJ01000164.1, read as the reverse complement.
CATATTTCCTTAACTCACGGACCGTATCGAGCGTAGGCATAGCGATACCGATGAGAGCACCATTGAAAAAAGCACCGATGGGCTTCATTCCCAAGTTTCCTTTTCCTTCAAAGGCTATTTGGATAGCTCGAACATGGCCTTCAAAGCATCCGCCGTTTTCTTTGAACGCTCTTATATTTGGCATATCCTCTGCGGTGAGTGTTCTGACAGTAACGGTGTCATATTCGGGGACTGAAACTATATCGCCTGGATAAATCATATCGTAACCAACACGGCAGATCAAACCTTGCTTTGCTATTTCCGCATCAAAATCCTCCCACTCCGCTTCGTTTGATCTGCGGACAGAAAAATTATGAGTTGGAGATCTGCCAAGAAGCTTTACATACAGTATTGCATCTTTCTCATTTTCGCAAACGAGTGAGATTGACGGTTTCTCGGAATTATAGTCCGACACATAAATAAAATGTTCGGGCATTTTGGGATCTCCGAGAGTGAGAATTGCTGTTTCCGCAACAGTCATACCGATAATATCCTCTGCATATTTCAAAGGATTGTGAGTAAAGCAGAAATCAAGCGCAAGGTCAATATCGGACAACTTCAATTCGGGAAAGGTCTTTCTAAACTTGCTTATGGCGATCTTTCCGGAAAGGTCATACCAAGTTACCGCTTCATTTGAATACTTTTTTCTGTATTCAGCAGGCGATATACTGTAAAAGCTTTTGAATGCTCGAGTGAAGCTTTCAGGACTTGAATAGCCGAAGTCGAGAGCAATATCAAGTATGGACTTTTCCGTCCTACGCAGGTCAAGTGCGCTTCTCGTAAGCTTATAAATACGCGCATATTCTACAGGACTGTATCCGGTATGTTGTCTGAATATCGCATCAAAGTAGGTAAGCGAGAATCCTGCATTGTCTGCGATGTTTTGTAGCGACAGATTTTCTTTTGGGTTCTTTTGAATGAATCCGATGGCTTTGTCAATTAAATTTTTGGTTTCCATAAAGTCATCTCCTTTCTGTAGCAACATTTTAACATAAAAAAAGCTATGTGTCCTTGCAGATATTATTGTATTATCAGATGTTTTGGTTTCTCAGCTTTTCGATTTCACGTTTTGCCCAATCCACACACTCCCCATCTGTTATTCCGTAATCATCGGAAAGCACTTTGATGATAGTCTGCCATACCTGAATAGCTTTTTCGTTCATTTTGTTTTCTGTGTACAAAAATGCTTGTGAATATAAAGCATCCATTTCCTTTGGGGTGGGTGCAATTTCATAAGATTGCTTATAAAGCGAGATCGCTGTTTCGGGTTCTCCTATATTCTTAAATCGCTCGGCAATTTCGAAAAGCAAGTTATGATCTTCTTTGTTTTTCTTTACAGCTGAATCCCAAATCGCCTTTGCTTTCTCCCTATTTCCCAAGGCAAGCTCAACATCTCCGAAATAAACCTCATAGCGCGAATGATTCTTTGTCTTGTTCAATAACGTGATCGCCTCATCTATATTGCCACACTTGATATATATCGAGACCAAGGATTCAAAGATGATATCACATTGAGGATTTTTTGTGTTAAGCTTTTTGAGAAATCTAATCAGTTTTTCTTGTTCTCCGCGTTTTTCTCTTATGCGAATCAAATTTCCCCAAAGTGCTTCGTTAGAAGGATCGATCGACAAACCTTCTTCGCACAAACGTGCACCGTTGATCAGATCTCTGTTAATTCGATGATTATACAATTCAACTAACAGTGTTCTTGCTGAATTATTTTTTTGTTCTTCACTTAATACACCATTCAAGTAACGTTCTGCCCACACAAAATTGTCAGTGCTGATCGAATACTCATCGCGGATCATATTGCTTATTTTTTCCAAATAGTCATCCTGATTCATAGAAAACAAAGCATCTATGCTCACTCCGAAATACAACGCAAGCCTTGGCAATATTGCTATATCGGGGGTGGTGGCATTCGTTTCCCATTTAGATACCGCTTGAAAGGATACACCGATTTTGTTCGCAAGTTCTTCTTGCGTAACACCTCGTTCGGTGCGAAGTTTTTTTATAACTGTTCCGATTTTAAGTTCCATAATGTTATCTCCAATAAGTATTATTATCAGCTGATAGTTTTATTATAATCATTAAATATGATTTGTAAATAATCGCGTATTTGAAGTTGTTCCCTTGGCAAGAGAATTTATAATGTTTTTTCTAACGAATCGATCAAAATAGATATATATGCTAAAAGCCCCGCAGGTGCGGGGCGAGGTGAGACAAGAGTGGCAGTGGGCAAGACGAGGTGGCAGAGGGTTCGTGATATGGGGACGAGTGGTTTACATAATGTCGGGGGTGTGGGGTGTGGGG
>SVQJ01000163.1 GCA_015065395.1 Oscillospiraceae bacterium | reverse complement strand
TGAATACGACAGAAACAAGAAGGATATTCAGCTGGCTTATGATCCCGGAGCAAAAGAAGTGGCAGTTGAGGTGTCCTATAAATGCAACGGCACAAATACTGCTCCCGTGAGAAAAACCGCTGACCTTACCAAAATGGCCATCTCTGTTCCCGAAGGCAAAGCATTCAATTCCGTAAACCTTCCCATGACCTATAAGGGACTTGATAAGCAGCTTTGCGCAGTTACCGTTAACGGCTACGTCACCGAGCTTGTTCTCACAGGCGACGGGCAGGCAAGCATCACCCTGGGAGATGACTGGAATACCCTTAGGATCGAATACCTGGATAAGGGCGGCGTTACCTGGATTATTGAGAAAGAGATATTTGTTGACCGTAAGCCGCCGGTGCTTAATATGAGCCAGAATTATGACGGTATGGCAGTGAGTGCCGGCAAAATATCCATAAGCGGTACCGCGTCCGACTGCACCGTTCTTGAGATCAACGGCAAGGAAATAAAGCTTGACGCAAACGGAAACTTCAAAAAGGAAATAAAGCTTACAAAGGGCGAAAATACCGTGACCGTAACCGCAAAGGATGCCCTGGGCAACGAGACAAGATACACCGCAGGCATATACAGCGGAGTTATCGTTGAGGATAAAGAGGAGGATAAACAGCTCCCCGGTGCGCGCCTTGAAAGCATGATCTCCCCCGATAATTATTTCGTGCTTATCACCGGAAGCGCTGTGTGCCTTCTCATAGTTCTCTATGCGGTCATCTTTTGGCATCGGGAGAAGGAAAAGAGCGCACCTAAAGCAAAGAAAGCAAAAAAGCGCACCGATAGCGAGGAGGAAAACAAATGAAAGCTTTGAAATGGACATTCAGATACGCTTTTCTTGCGATCCTCATAAGCGCAAGCATCATTTTCAGCATATATTGCTTCGGCACTGCCTCTAAAATTTCAGAAAGCATCAACGATATTTCATTTATAGATCTGGCATCGGAATCCGTTAATGAAGCCGGCAAGCTTATCGAAAGACGAGACGATTTCAACTCTCTGGGCACCGGTGGACTGATCGTCGGTGGCATCATCCTTCTCTTAACGGCTGCCCTCATCGTTTATCAGGTGAATGAAAAGAAGATCGTAAGCTATTACAAAAATCTTTCCGAAAAGAAAAAGGAAATCAAAAATAGCGAAGCTGCTGCAAATGCAGCACTTCCGCAAATTTCAAGCCTCCCCAAAGAAGAGGCTCCTCTTGCTTCTTTTGCAACAGCAGAACCTTCCGCTGACAAAGTCAGCACAGAAAAAACTGCTGCAACACAAGAAGTGGTTTCCCAGACCCGTGTGATAACCTTCTGCGAAAAATGCGGCCTTCCCCACGAGGGCGAGGTTTTCTTCTGCGCCCGCTGCGGAGAAAAGATAGGACAGTAAAAAAGTCCGCCTGTAATATGAGAAAACAAAAAAGGGCCTTTTGCGAGACTTCCTTATAAGAAGTCTCGCAAAAAGCCCCTTTTTATTGTTATGAACCCATTTAGACGCCGCTTCGTTTTTAGGAAAAGTCGAAAATCATATTTTTATGATTTTTTAATAGATAAATCAGAATATGTTATTACCTGTTTGTTGCTTTGCCAACCTTTTTCTTTAGAATCAGCAATCCAAATACAAGAATGACAGGAAAAATCGTAGCTACAAGCAGGCCTGTTTTGAGATTTCCGCCTGCCATTTCGGAAAGGCTTCCTACCATAGCAGGACTTACCATAGCACCTAAATCTCCGGCCAATGCCAAGAATGCAAACATTGCAGTCCCGCCCCTTGGACATTTCTGCGAGGATATGCTGATAGATCCCGGCCACATAATGCCCACAGCTAAACCGCAAACTGCGCAACCTGTAAGCCCGAGAATCGGCAACGTGGACAGTGAAGCCAATAAATAGCAGCCGGCGCACATTGCACCGCAGATAAGCATAACCCCCGTCAGATCAAGCTTTTCACTGAACTTGCCGTACAGCATACGGGATATACCCATGAACATTGCAAACAGACACGGTCCTGCCAGATCACCAACCGTTTTTGATACTCCGATAGCAGATTCAGTAAATGCCGATGCCCATTGAGCCATAGTTGCTTCTGATGCGCCCGAACATACCATAAGTATTATCATTAACCAAAAGATCGGTGTTTTCAGCAGCTTGCTGATGCCCATACTCTTGCCGTCTTCAACCAATCGTTCTATAGGACAGCTAATAAAATTGAATGTGTTATATAACGGCACTAATGCCCAAATGAAAGTAAGTATCTTCCAATTCTCTACGCCGAATGCAGCAAAAAAGAGAGTGGAGCCAAAAATAACGCCCATTGCACCCCAACAATAGAAGGAATGTAACAGACTCATCATTCCATCCTTATTTTCAAAGGGACATGCTTCAACTATGGGGCTTACCAAAACCTCAATGAGACCGCTTCCTATGGCATAAAGCACTACCGATATTAAAACACCAATAAACGGTACGGGAAGCACCTCCGGCAAAATTGCCATCAAAATGAGGCCTACAGCCGATAACACCTGAGATGCGACGACACAGGTGCGATATCCTATTTTGTCAGCGAATTTGGTAGCCGCAAGATCAATAAGCAGCTGAGTCAAATAGAACACCAACGGAATCATTGCGATCTTTTCAAGGGTGATTCCGTAGGTGCTTTTGAATGTTAAAAACAATAGCGGCGCAAAATTAGCAGATATAGCTTGTGTAACAAAGCCAAGATAACAAGCTATCAGTGTCTTTTTGTAATTCTTTTGTTTAGTCATGATGATTTCCTTCAGGTTTAAGCGATTATTACTTGATTTAATTATATCACCATAACGCAATATAAAAAAGTCACAGAAATGCCAAAGTTAAGCACTATTTACCCGCATCTCCTCTTTGACCGGGCGTATATCCATATCTTTTCTTGAATTGACGACTAAAGTAGTTTACTGAATTAAAGCCACATGCGTAACTTATCTGCTGGAGCGTTTGTGCTCCTTCACTCAATAATTGATGTGCCATTTGAAGTCTGTATTGAATCAGAGCATCAATAGGAGAACATCCTATATATGTGTGAAAGCAACGTCCTGCCTCACTTCGGCTGATTTCTGCAGCTTTGGCAATGGACTCAAGTGTCACCGGTCCGTCATAGTTTTCATAAATGTAGGTCAACATCTTTTGAAGGCGAATTTGACTATTGATCTGTATACGCGTAGCTTCAATTTTTGGAAGTTGATCAAAATTGCAAGATATAAATTCAAATATACAGTTGATATTGCGCTGAACAGCCAGTTCATAACACGCCTTTTTCTCATTCATCAGCCTGTAAACATCTTTGATCAAACAGTTTATCTCACTGTGAGCACGGTCTCCATGTCTGAACACAATGAAAGGCAGTGAATCACATTGAGCAATAGGCAGTATGTGTTTTTGATAAATGGTGCTTGTTTCAGGCGCTATCAATGTTCCTGAAAATACGATATTAGGCATTGGATCGGGAACAGCACCTGACAACTGTTTTATAGAGTGCAGCATATTTCCGTTCACAAATATGCTGTCACCGGCTTCCAGAACGATATGCTGTTGCCCTATTTGGTAATCTAAAACACCGCATTCTGCCGTTGCGATCTCAAAATCCGGATGCCAATGCAAAGGCCCTGCCCAATCAGAAAGGGTAGCAAGCTCATCGTGAAAATATGTGATCGGAAATTCTATAGCTTTGTGCGGTATATATTCTCTCAACTGATGATCGAGTATTATAGGCGGCATATATTTAACGCTCCCTCATAACAATTAAAACCATTATATCACTAAATTGTGACTTTTTCTACTACATTGTGACGTATGATATATTTGCGATGCAAATATGATATAAGAATCCGCCCACTTACGAAAACAAAGATTTCCAGTGGAGCGCCGGAACCTTGTTATTCGTAACGCTCAAAATAATATCCGTTCTCTTCATACGCAAAGCAAATATCATAGCAGCTATATCATCCGTGACCAAAGGGAACGGATATCATTGCAAAAAACCTCTTTTGTCTGGTAGACAAAAGAGGTTTTTTACATGCGAAAGACTACCTAAACGGAGCAGAATTGGGAGAAAAACTACCCAAAAGTAATGTGCCTGTCCTGTTAGACAAATTGGAGTTTATCGACGTATTAAAA
>SVQJ01000162.1:3949-4184 GCA_015065395.1 Oscillospiraceae bacterium | reverse complement strand
CAGGATCCATACCACAGAGCGTCAGACCCAGATGTTCAAAACTCTCGGCATCGACGAGGAGACCGCAAACGAAAAGTTCGGCTATCTCCTTGAAGCATTCAAGTACGGCGTTCCTCCCCACGGCGGTCTCGCATTCGGACTTGACAGACTTGTGACCCTCCTTCTCGGTCTTGAGGATATCCGTGAGGTTATCGCATTCCCCAAGGTTCAGAACGCATCCGAGCTTATGTCCAAG
>SVQJ01000162.1:0-3939 GCA_015065395.1 Oscillospiraceae bacterium | reverse complement strand
CTTGAGGAGCTTTGCATAAGCGTTAACCTTCCCGAAAAGAACAACTGATTATAAATGAGATGAGGTTGAAATGAATACTGGAACGAATTGCAGAGCGTTTTTTGTAAAAGGCTTTGCCATGATCCTTGCACTTGTCCTTTCTGTGGGAACATTTGCATTCCACGTCGGCGCTGCCGAAGAGGGAACGGGCTATATAAGCAAGGATACTGTTCTTTGCCAAAGCAGAAAAAGCTCAACAGCCGATATAGATAGGATCAAAAACGTGATAGTTGAGGGCATCATCGCTTATGCCGAAAAAATTGATATTTCCGCGTATAGGATAGATGTCTCTCTTGAGAACGTTTACGCTCTCTATGACTTTTTCTTTTATGATTTGCCTGAGGCGTTCCATCTCTCCTCCTTCTATTATAATTATTCCGGCTCGGGATATTTGACCTCCATCATTCCCGTGTATGATTATACAAAGGATGAGTATATGGAAATGAAGGGGAAGCTGGATGCTGCGGAGAAGGAGCTTCTCTCCGATATCCTTGCAGAGGATGATCTCACCGATGTCCAGAAGGCTCTCCTTTTGCACGACAGAATTATCGTTAACTGCGAATACGATATGAGCTTTTCAAAGCCTAACAGATATAATATGTACGGCGCGCTGGTAGACGGAGTTGCCGTTTGCCAGGGATATGCCAATGCATATATGTATCTTTTGAAAAAGGTGGGTATCAGAAGCGAGCTTTGTATTTCCGAAAAGCTTAATCATACGTGGAATATCGTGTATATAGACGGTGTTGCCTATCACGTGGACGTAACCTGGGATGACCCTGCCTATGACGTAACGGGTCAGGTCTTCCACATGAACTTCCTCCTTTCCACGGATGAACTTCGTGCTGATAAAAAGGATTATGCAGACAGAGTTCATGACGGACACGATGCAAAAGACTTTGATACCACTCCGAAGAGCGAAAGGTACAGCAACCATTTCTGGCAGGATTCCGAAGCGGAGTTCCAGTTTGTCGACGGACATATTTATTATATAAACAGTAAGATCGAGAAGATTCGTGAATGGGACGTGGATAGAGATCGTGACTGCGATCATGATAATGACGGTAACGTTTGCTCCGTAAAGGACACGTGGAAGGCCAACGGCGGCGTGTGGAACGGCAATTTCTCTCGCTTGAGCTCCGATAGGGATGGCGTGCTCTTCTATTCTCTCTCAGAGGATGTCCATTCATACAATTTGGAAAGCGGCGAGGATAATATCGTTTATACCCCCGAAAAGGAAGAAAACCAAAGCCTTTGCATATACGGCTTCACCTATAGAGATCAGGCGTTTGTCTGCGAGATGAACAGCTCTCCCAATTTTGATGAAAATACCAAGAATGAGCATACTCTTACCTTACCCTATGAAAAAGAGGAGCCTGCTCTTATCGGAGACGTTAACGGAGACGGAAAGGTGAACTCCATTGATGCAAATATCTTTGCAAGATATATCTCAATGGGTGCCCCTGAGGTCGTCTTTGCAAATTCCGATATAAACGGAGACGGCAAGGCGGATTCCAAGGATATGAATATGCTTAAAAGACTTATATCCGGAATACTGTAAATAAGATGAAAAAACTGACAAAGGCTCTCTTTTGTCAGTTTTTTTCTTTAGAGTGGAAACGGTCGCTTTTTTGAAAAAAAGCTTGGCAAAAAACTTTAAGTATAGGTTTAGCTAAAGTTTGCAAGGCAAAAGGCATCGCCAAAGCAGATCTCTGCTTTGGCTGAGGCACCGAAGGTGCCGTAACCTAAAAAGGAGAAAGTCCACAGAAATGAACGAGCTCATTTCTGTGGACTTTCTCCTTTTTAGGCCTTTTTGCCTTTTCTCTATCGTTGTCTTATTAAAGTTCCTTTGGTTCTTTCCTTTCAAGGAAAGAACGGGAAGAAAAGAGCGACAGCTTTTTGGAATATTAAAGAAGAGGTATGCCGTTTTCCTCGCAGATTTTCACGGTTTCGCTGTCCCAGATGCTTGACTGCACCTCACCGATGTGGGCGCAGCCCATCATGAGCATACAGAGACGGGACTGACCGATACCGCCGCCGATGGTGAGGGGAAGCTCACCGTTCAAAAGCATTTTGTGGAAGGGGAGGTTTCTCCTGTCGTCACAGCCGGAAAGGGTGAGCTGGCGGTCAAGGGATTCAGGGCTTACCCTGATTCCCATGGAGGATATTTCAAGGGCACAGCCGAGAGTATCGTTCCAGAAGAAGATATCACCGTTAAGAAGCCAGTCGTCATAGTCGGGAGCTCTGCCGTCATGAGGGACACCGCAATCAAGCTTTCCGCCGATCTGCATGATAAAAGCAGTTTTATGCTCTCGCACAAAGGCGTTCTCTCTTTCCTTTGCTGAAAGGTTGGGATAGAGATCGTAAAGCTCCTGGGTGGTAATGAATGCAACGTTGCGACAAAGGCAGTTGGTGAGCTGGGGGAAACGCACGCGCAGCCGATCGTTTGTATTGCAGATAGCGTCAACTATGGCAGTGACGATAAGTTTCAGATACTCAATGTTTCTGGTTTCCTGAGTTATGATCTTTTCCCAGTCCCACTGGTCAACGTAGATGGAATGGATGTTGTCCAGCTCCTCGTCACGGCGTATAGCGTTCATGTCCGTGTAAAGACCGTCGCCAACGTCAAAGCGGTATCTCTTCAGGGCAAGGCGCTTCCATTTTGCAAGGGAATGAACCACCTGTGCGTCCAGTCCCACCGCGGGAACGTCAAAGGAGACGGCTCTTTCATAGCCGTTAAGATTATCGTTAAGACCGGATTCCTCCGTAACGAAGAGGGGGGCGGACACTCTTTTCAGATGAAGAGCTGAGGAAAACTCTGCCTGGAAGGTGCGCTTTATATATTCGATTGCCCGCTGAGTGTTGTAGGCATCAAGCTGAGGGCGGTAGCCCTCGGGAACATAAACCTTGTTCATAAAAAGATATTCCTCTCAAAAGGGTAAAATAGCTGTGTTAGTATATCGCGTATCCTTTGGAATTCAACGGCTTTCATCGAACGAATCCCAAAGACAGCGGCGAAGATCTGCAACGGTTGCGGCGATCATGTCAGCGCCTGAAAGTGAAAGCTCGTCAAGGCTTCCGTAGCCGTAAAGAACTCCGATGGCAGGAATGGAATTTTTGTGTGCTCCGAGAATGTCGCAGTCCCGATCTCCGATCATAATGCATCTCTCCGGAGGCGGATCGCCTGCAAGGCGCAATGCTTCTTCGATGACACTGTCCTTGTGCACTCTCGTTCCGTTAAGCTCGCTGCCGAGGATCAGATCAAAATATTTTGCGAAGCCGTAGTGCTTTGCGATACGCTTTGCAAAGACCGTGGGCTTTGAGGTTGCCATAATAAGGGTCTTTCCCTCTTTTTTCAGATCGGAGAGAAGGGCGTCTATCCCGTCATAGACCATATTCTCAAAAATTCCCCGATCGTGGTAGTATTCTCTGTATTTCGTTACCGCGTCGAAGGACTGAAGGGTGGAAAAATTATAATATTTTTGAAATGACTCATGAAGCGGTGGGCCTATGAAGCATTCCAGACTTTTTTTGTCTGTAACGCTTATGCCGTATTTGCAAAGGGCGTAAGCCACGGAATTGGTTATACCCTCGCCCGGATCCGTTAGCGTTCCGTCAAGGTCAAAAAGTATATAGTCGATCATAGCTTAAAGTCTGTCAATATAGTCGCAGGCGGCAAGCGCGCTGACCGCACCGTCTGCGGTGGCGGTGGTTATCTGGCGGATACGCTTCTGCCTTGCATCACCGGCAACGAGAACGCCGGGAGTTGCGGTGCGGCAGTCCTCTCCGGAGGCAAAGTAGCCCCATTCGTCCAAAGCGGCAAGGCTTTCAAAGGCCTTGTTGTCGGGAGCAAGACCGATGGCGATAAATGCGCCGTCAACGGGGAGGGTGCTTTCAGCG
>SVQJ01000012.1 GCA_015065395.1 Oscillospiraceae bacterium | reverse complement strand
TGCAAGTTTTTTTGATACCCAATCTTTCAAAAAAAAAAAAAACGGTCGCTTTTTTTGAAAATCCCGAAAAAAAGCTTTAAGAATCAGCTACCTGAAGCTTGCAAAGCAAAAGAAGCCGCCAAATCAGAGATCCGTCTTTCATAAAAATGTCTTTCTGTTGACAAACAGGACAACGAGGGGTACAATTATAAAAAAACAAAGGAGGAGCGCATGAAGGATAAAACAGTTTGCTTTACAGGGCACAGGGCCGTCCCCCGTGACGAAATACCCCAGCTGAATTCTGCGCTTTACTCTGCAGTTGCAAAGCTCATCTGCCGCGGATACACAGATTTTCTTTGCGGCGGCGCTGTGGGATTTGATACCATGGCTGCCGAATGCATAATAAATCTTCGCAGACGTTTCCCGGATATCACCCTCTCTTTAGTGCTTCCCTGCCGGGACCAAACGATGAAATGGAAAAATTCCGAGGATGTTTCTCAGTACAAGAGAATACTGGGCAGCGCGGACCGAATAGAATACATCAGCGATTTCTATAATGAGGAATGTATGCATGAAAGAAATCGCAGGATGGTAGATCGCTCATCTGTATGCATATCTTACCTCAAGCACAGACGAGGGGGCACCCATTATACATATAAATACGCAAAGCAGAAAGGCCTGGAGATCCTAAATCTTTCGGAAACGACCCTGCCGGACCTTTTTCAGCTTTCCATCTGCGATAAAGAGGACGTAAATTCTTAATTTCTTAAAAAAATCTTCTTTTTACGGCAAAAAAGCCGTAATATAATGTTTCCTGCATAAATAAAAGCATAAAAAACGAAAGCGCGGTGTTCATAATGAAAATATTTGAGAGATTCTTTAACAGGGAGTTTTTGGATTCTGCCACAGGAACACTCATCAGTGCCGGAATAAAGCTGCTTATCGCAGGCTTTTTCCTTTTCCTCGGCTTGCGCGTTATAAAGTTCATCCTTAAACGGATCGAAAAAAGCAAGCTGTATAGAAAAATGGATAACTCCGTCAAAAGCTTTACCATAAGCTTTCTTTCCATAGCGTTCAAGGCAATTCTTCTGATAACCGTTGCCGCTTATCTGGGTGTTCCCATGTCATCCATGGTAGCTCTTGTAGCCAGCGCCGGTGTTGCGATCGGCCTTGCTCTCCAGGGCGGTCTTTCAAATATCGCCAGCGGGATCATGATAATCATTTTCCGCCCCTTCTCAGTGGGAAACTACATAGAATGCTCGGGATACTCGGGAAGCGTTATCTCCATCGGTATTTTTCATACCACTCTTGCCACTCCCGATAATAAAAACGTAGTCATACCAAACAGCGTTTTGACAAGCCAGACCCTTGTGAATTACTCCGCAGAGAAATACCGCCGTGTGGATCTGGATTTTTCCGCCGCATACAACTGCGATGCGGATAAAGTAAAAGATGTCCTCCTCAGCTGCGCAAACGCCATCCCTCAGGTCATCAAGGATAACAGCGAAAAGCCCATTGATACCATGATCATGGAATACGCCCCCAGCGGGATCACTTATCGTGTCCGTATGTGGTGTGAAAGCGCAGACTACTGGACTATAGCCTTTCGTATGAGAGAAGATGTGAAACGGGCATTTAACGAAAACGGCATTGAGATCCCCTACAACAAGCTGGATATCAATGTTATCAACACCAAGGATTAACAAAAAAGTCTGACAAAAGCTTTGAAGACAGCTTTTGTCAGACTTTTTAATATATAAAGCGTTTCTTCCCTTTATTCCAATCCCTCAGAACGCAAAAGCTCCCGAGAAATGGGGCAATCCTTAAAATAATACTCCATATCTCTTTCATTTACCGTTCTGATAACGCGGCAGGGATTGCCCACCGCCACAGAGTTTGAGGGGATATCCTTGGTAACGACACTTCCGGCTCCGATGACCACATTATCACCGACAGTCACACCGGGGACTATAAGAGCACCTGCTCCGATCCAGCAGTTTTTGCCGATATGCACAGGGAAATTATACTGATAGCCTTTTGCACGAAGATCGGGACGGATAGGGTGGCCGGCAGTTGCCACCACAACGCCCGGACCGAACATGGTACAGTCACCCACGTAGATATGCGTATCGTCCACAAGGGTCAGATTAAAATTCGCATAAACGTAGCGACCGAAATGAACGTGCTTTCCGCCGAAATTTGCATGAAGGGGAGGCTCGATATAACAGCCCTCTCCGATCTCGCAGAACATCTGAGAAAGAAGCTCCCCTCTCTTCTCAAGCTCCGTGGGACGGGTCATGTTAAATTCATAAAGCTTATCAAGACACGCAAGCTGCTCCTTCATAAGCTCTGCCTCTCCGGGAAGATAAAGCTCTCCGGAATGCATTTTTCTGTAAGTTTTTTCAAGGCTCATAGCTAAACCTCAACAATTATTTTTCAAGTTAATTGGCATCAGACAAACATTTATCCAAAAATTCCCGACATTTTTCAAAATCAATTTTCTCATCAAAAGAATCGACGATCTCCTCTAATGCCTTACCCATATACTGAGTAACCCCTCTTGAATTGCGCCCAGCCCAATGGCTGATTATACCGGTTCCGTTCAAAAGCTGTTTGTTAAACATAGAACAAAGTCGAGTAGTAATGTTTTTATCCTTATCAACAGCTACTATAAACACGAGATACACGGTTTTTTCTTTGGCAAGAAATTCTAATAGCTTGTCCACGTTATAACCCTTAGGATTGCTTGAAAGAAAAAGCACCTTTGTTTTTATATCTGTTGCTGTTTCAAAGTTTTCAAAACTATACTCGTAATCGCCAAGTCTATCATCTGTGTATATTTTAGGAGGCGGCGTTCCGTCTTTAAGAGCTTTAACCAAAGACTCTTGCAAGGACTGTATTGCCGTATGACAGTTTGTTTGACTTGCAAAATCGGATAGCAAAAAAATCACAAAAGAACACACTTCTGTCTTTTATCAAAGAATATTTATCTTTTATGATACTTGTTAGCTTTGATTTGTCATTAATGCCATTGTGCGCGTATATGTCCCCGACTAAATCATTAATCATTTTTTTGTTGTACATAACACTCTTACCTCATGTCAATGTCAGTTGTTCACTTTCCGCAATCTGTTTATTTTCAGTATTAGCAGTCTTGTTTCCTGACACAAGATTTTGTTCTGCCAAAGTGTTTCTTTCCCAAAAAACCCCATTAACATATCCTTGTACTGTTTTTTCTGTTTCAGCAGTTTCCAAACGCTTCTCTGCCCAAGCACAGTACTGCTCGTTCATTTCAACCCCCACATACCTTCTTCCCAGCTTTTTGGCGACCACACTTGTAGTACCCGATCCAAGAAAAGGATCAAAAACCACATCATTCTCATTTGAACTTGCAAGAATAATCTTTGCAAAAAGTTTTTCTGATTTTTGTGTCGGATGAGCAGTATTTTCAGGCATTGACCAAAACGGTATAGTAATATCATCCCAAAAATTAGAAGGACAGGTGTTTCTGAAATTACCTTGCTCTGTTTCATCCCAATCTTTAGGATCACCATTCACTTTATAAGGTGCAATCACCTTTTTTCTTATTTTGACTGCCTCAAGATTAAATGTATAATTCTTTGATTTTGTTGCAAACCAAATATCTTCCATCCCATTCTTCCAATTTGCCGATGCACCTCTTCCCTTTTCACGTTGCCAAGTAATGCGGTTTCTTATATTAAAGAACTCACCTATCACGCCGCCTATTATAAGACTGGTCTCCCAATCGCAACACACATAGATAGAACCTTCATCTTTTAGCAACGGATAAACCAAGGATAGCCACTTACGCGTATATTCCTCGTAATCAGCAGCATTTTTTTTGGAAAATATATTACCATGATATTCCTTTGTCAGATTGTAGGGCGGATCTGCCACTGCTAAATCAATAAATTTTTGCGGAAGGCGTGCCATTGCATCAAATGTATCTCCGAGTATGGTCTTATTCATAAATGAACTCGGATCTTCCGTCAGAGAATCAACTTTAACGCATCTGTCAATGTACTTTTTCCCGTCTTCAACAGTGAAATCTATGGTTTTATTTTTGTCTGATTTTATCTTAGTCATTTGTGTCAACAACCTCAATCCATACAATTTCTCACCCCAGAAGTCTGAGCCCCTTGGGATAGTGATTTTTGACCTTTCCGTCCACGATCTTACCGCCGCCGACGGGACATCCGTCAATAAAAACCGCACACCAACCGTTGTCCTTTATATCCGTATCAATAACCTCTCCCGAAAGATAGGCACGGGCGCTTCTTTCCTTTGATGAGAGCGTCACCCTTCGCTTAAAATACTTTCCCATAGAGGAAAACAGATGATGGTGCGGCTCAAGCCGCCCCTTTTGCAGGCTTCCCACACAAACACCCGAAAAAACACAGGATGCAGGAATCGGCAGATTTCCTTTTTCCATCACCCATTCACCTACAGGGGCGAAGGACAGGTCTTTGACATCACATTCAATATTGTCTTTATAAAACCTCTCCAAAGCTCTGATATTCTCTTTGGAAAAGGCAGGAGCCTTTTCTTTTTTCTTTTTATCCTTTTCATTTTCGGGAGAAAAGCACTCCCCATCCTCCCTCTTTTTCATGAGGCAGATAAACTGACCTTCTCCGGGAGAAATATGAGGATAGAACCGACGGCACTCACTCATATCAAAATGAGCGCCCTCAAAGCAAACGCCCGACGCTGTTATCTCTCTTATCCCTTCTTCAACGGGAACAATGGAAAAATCGGTATTTCCCGAAAGGAAGGAATCTACAGTCATTTCATTTTCTTCAAGAGAGAAGGTACAGGTGGAATAAAGAAGATATCCGCCGGGGGCGCAAAGCCTTGCAGCGTTTGTAAGGATCTCCTTTTGTCGGCCGGCGCACGTGAGGACATTCTCCACGCTCCACTCTTCCACAGCCTCCGTATATTTGCGCATCATTCCCTCTCCCGAGCAGGGAGCATCACAAAGCACAAAATCAAAGGCACTGCCAAAATGCCTTGCGAGAGCTTCGGTATCGGCATTGGTAAGGACGGTGCGTCTCGCACCCATCCTTTCAAGATTGCCGCGAAGGACACGGCATCTCTTCCGATCTATCTCATTTGAAACAAGAAGGCCTCCGTTATCGGTATATTCAAGCAGCTGAGAGGACTTCCCTCCGGGGGCTGCGCAAAGATCTATGGCTCTCATTCCCTTTTTCAGAACATGAGAAGCGGCAAATACCGTGCTCATGGCACCGGGATCCTGCACATAATACGCTCCCGCATGATGAAGAGGATCGGCACCTGCCTTTTCATCGCCGAAGAAGAAGGCACCGCCGGTAAAGTAGAGAGGGGAAAGCGCAAACGGAGCATTTTCCAAAAGCTTCTCGCTTGTGCACTTCAAGGGATTCACCCGTAACGCTCTCACCGCCTCACCCTGTTCAAAGGCTTCAATAAATTCGGGATATTCCTCTTTCAAAAGATCCTTCATCCTTTTTTTGAATTCTATGGGCAGATCCATTCTTTCTCCCTTCCTTCATCGTCTTAAGGGGGCTCACAGAGCCCCCCTTTGAAAAATTATCAGTCTACAAAATCAAATTCGATATCGAACATTTTTACAGTATCTCCTTCGCTGCATCCCGCCGCGCGCAGCTTTTCAATAATGCCGCCCTCGTTGAGAGATTTCTGGAAATACATAAGTGATTCTCTATCATCAAAATAAACTCTTCCGCAAAGCTTTTCAAGCCATTTGCCTGAGCATACGTATGCACCGCTGTCATCACGGGTGATAACGGTATCCTCAGGATATGCGTTTTCAAGCTCAGCCTCATCTGCCTCAGTGATCTCGCTTTCATAAACGGTGATGGGAGGAAGCTCTGCAAGCATCCTCTGTATCTCGTGCAAAAGCTCGGGGATTCCCTTTCTCGTTGCAGTTGAAACAGGTATGACCTTATATCCGAGAGCATCCGCCAAAGTCTCAAGGCTCTTTAAGCTCTCATCGGTATCCTCATCTATGAGATCGCACTTATTCGCCGCAATAATACGGGGGCGGCTTGCAAGCTCCTCGGAAAAGCTTTCAAGCTCGGCAGATATTGTATCAAAATCGTCGGCAGGAGATCTTCCTTCCATGCCCGAGATATCAACCACCTGCAAAAGGAGACGGCATCTCTCAATATGACGGAGAAAATCGTGACCAAGTCCTGCGCCCTCAGCAGCACCCTCAATAAGCCCTGGGATATCCGCCATGACAAATCCTCTGTCATCCCCTGTATTTACAACACCGAGGGAAGGCTCAAGAGTTGTGAAATGATATTCGGCGATCTTGGGACGTGCGGCACTCACCACGCTGAGAAGAGAGCTCTTTCCCGCGGAAGGAAGGCCCACAAGGCCCACATCGGCGATCATTTTCAATTCAAGGATTATCTCCTTTGCATCTCCGGGAAGACCGTCCTTGGCAAAACGGGGTATCTGGCGCGTGGGTGTGGCAAAATGCTTGTTTCCCCAGCCGCCGCGGCCGCCCTTACAAACGGTGAATCTTTCGCCGTCCGACATATCCTTTATGATCTTTCCGTTTTCCGCATTGCGGATAATGGTGCCTCTGGGCACCTTTATTATAACATCGGCACCGTTTTTGCCGTGACGCTTGGCACCGCTTCCGTTTTCACCGTTCTCGGCAATAAACTTTCTTTTATAACGAAAGGCAAGGAGAGTATTGGAGCCCTCATCTATCTCGAAAATGATATTTCCGCCGTTCCCGCCGTCGCCGCCGTCGGGTCCGCCTTTAGCAACATATTTTTCACGGCGAAAGGAAACTGCACCGTTTCCGCCTGCTCCCGCCTTTACGGATATCTGTATTTTATCAATAAACAATTTATTATCCTCACTTATCAGTACTGTCTTTCGCGATCACCGTAAATCACCATATAATCTTTTATCGCCTTTGCGATGATCTCCTTGGCCGCCTCAGGGCCTTCAAGATCGTTTACCACCGTCTGTTTATCCTCAAGCTGCTTATATACGGAAAAGAAATGACGCATCTCGTCAAAAATATGCTCAGGCAGATCGTATATGGACTTATATTTATTATAATTAGGTGCCATGAAAGGAATAGCGATTATCTTTTCATCAAGATGGCCTCCGTCCAGCATTTTTATAACACCGATGGGATATACATCCACCAGCGTCAGGGGCTGGATGGTCTGAGAGCAGATAACGAGAACGTCCAGAGGGTCCAGGTCATCTGCATAGGTACGGGGAATAAAGCCGTAATTGGCAGGGTAATGAGTGGAAGTATAAAGTATACGGTCAAGCTTTAAGAGACCTGTTTCCTTATCAAGCTCATATTTGTTCTTGCTTCCTTTTGCGATTTCAATTACCGCCGTGAAGCTTTCGGGTGTTATTCTTTCGGGGGAAATATCATGCCAAATGTTCATACTGTATCACGCCTTTCTTATGCCAGCATCTCTCTTGCCACACGGCCGAGTATCTCACAGCCGCGGACGATATCTTCATCAGATGGGGTTGAATAGTTCAGTCTCACCGCGTTGATAGCTCCTGCGGTATCGCAAAGGAAGGTGTTTCCCGGAACAACGGCAACCTTATTTTCAAGGGCCCTCTGAACGAAATCGATCATTTTTATCTCCTCGGGAAGAGTGAGCCAAAGGAAAAGTCCTCCCTGGGGACGGGTGTATTTTACACATTCAGGCATCACTCTGTCAAGAGTGGAAAGCATAAGTGAGCATTTATCGCGGTACAGCCCTCTGATGCCCTGAATATGTCCGTCAAGATCGCACTCTGTCATGAATCTGTGGGTAAGCATCTGGAAAAAGATATTGGTATGCACGTCCTCGCTCTGCTTTGCCACCACCATTTTCTGAATAATAGGCTCGGGACCGCACATATATCCTACTCTCATGCCTGCAGAGAGGATCTTTGAAAACGAAGAGGAATAGAGAACTATGCCCTCGGTATCCATGCTCTTTATCGTGGGGATATCCTCTCCCGCAAAGCGAAGCTCACCGTAGGGATTATCCTCTATGATAATGATACCGTGCTTTACGCAAACGTCATACACAGCCTTTCTCTTTTCAAGAGATGTGCAGATGCCTGCAGGGTTCTGGAAGGTGGGGATAAGATAAACTATCTTCGCATTGGGAGTCTCCGTGAGAAGCTTATCAAGGCTCTCCGCCTCAATGCCGTCATCCCCGAGGGGCAAACCCACGGTTTTTGCTCCGCAGGAGCGGAACGCATTAAGCGCACCTATGAAGGTAGGATCCTCACAAATAACCACGTCGCCCTCATTGCAAAGCGCCTTGCAGGAAAGCTCTATTCCCTGCTGACCGCCGGAGGTGATGATTGTCATATCACCTTCTCTGCCAATATTGAATTTTTCTCTCATTCTCTTTTCAACTTCGCTTCTGAGAGGAGGATATCCCTCTGTAACGCTGTACTGAAGCGCCGCGGTAGAAGCGTTTGCAAAAATATCTGCACCTATACGGGAAAGCTCCTCAACAGGGAAAGAGCGCGGAGAGGGGTTTCCTGCAGCAAAGCTTATCATCTCGGGATCGCCGAGGCTCTTGAATATCTCACGGATAGCGGAGGGCTTCAAGGCCTTCATTTTATCTGAAAAATAGTATTCCATTTCAATCATCCTTTCAAAAGGGGAATATATAATAAATCATTATACATCACATTCTTGCCCTTTTCAACCGATTTTCATGATAAATTACGTTTATATGTAAGAAAGTTTTGCGCTTTCTTCCCGAAATGGCAAAGAAAAGTACACACGTTTGAATTTAGGCATTTGCAAAACAATGCTATTCTTTCGTGTGTTTTCTGCAAATGACTAAAACAAAAAAGCACCCTTAAAAAGCATTTTTTGCTTTCGCAGGGTGCTTTTTTTGCTCGATTCTCAAAACGAGCTATGCCAAAATCACAATCACAAAGCTTAACGCGTACACCGCAAGGCCTATAATGCTCATAACGAAGCCGGCAGTACTGATGCCGCATTTGTAGCCCTTCTTTCGGGAAACAAGGGAAAAGATGAATGCAAGGATACTGAATATAGAAACGATTGCTACAACAACGCAAAAACCGATCTTAACTACAAGCTCAAGGCTTTCTCCAAGAGTCTCAATATCCGAGGAAGTAATATCAAAATCAATATCAATATCAAATTCCTGCAGCTCCTGCTCAAGCTCGGCCACATCATATACCGTTATACTATCCCAATTCAACCCGTGCGAGACCGCGCAAAAAGCAATAGATGCAAAAAGTATTGACCAGCAATAGACAAGTCCAATGATGGAAAGAACAAGGGACGCAATACCCAGACCCTTGCCGGGACGCTTGGGCTTCTGATAGATCACCTGCTGATACCCGTTTTGCATCGGCGCCTGAGGCTGTGCGTCCGAAGCATTATTCGGTGTGCCGCAGTTAGGACAGAATTTGACTGTATCCTCCATTTGTGTTCCGCAATTAGTACAGAATTTCATAAGGACCTCCGATAATATCATACTAAACACATTATATCCTCAAGATGTGAAAATGTCAATATGTTCCCAATCTAACCCTCGCTGACGCAATAATATTCCTGATTTTAAGCTCCCATCTACCGCAAACGCAAAAGCTTCAGCAAACAAAAAGGCGGACATCACATCCGCCCTTTAATTAACTGTTTTTCGATATGGAGATCTTTACAGAATAAGAGCCGCACCGAGAGCATTGGTTGCCGTATTCTCGTCATAGGCAAGATACCCCTTTTCAATAGCAGTATCAAGCACGGCACATCTTGCCATACAGGAAAAGCTTCTCACCGCATTATCGATCTGCCATCTTTCTTCTCTGATAAATTCGGGGACATCGGCAAGGATGGTCTCCCTTATAAAATTGCTATGGCGCTCTGTGATCGCCCATGCTTTTTTTATAAGCACATCGAGCTCATCGTTTTTCTCCTTCGGGATAGAATTCTTGCCCATAAGCTCCTTATTCATAACGAGAAGAGCTGGCAGCCACTTTCCGTCCTTTTCCTTTATATACCCATACTCACAGAGCTTTTCAAGAACTCTTTTTGCGATATTCGACGCATCTCCCTTTGCTACCGCAACCAGCGCCTCTCCCTGCTCATAGGTGAGATATATCGGAGTCTTTTTCCAAATATCCTTATAATCTATCTTAAACTGACGGAAAATAATATAAGGATCATTTGATCTCTCAGGGGGCGCCTCACAGCCGTGAAGCCCCACGTTTGTATATGTAACCGCTCCGGTCTCAAGACCTACGATATCCCATGCTCCACCGTTTTTTCGAATAGAGGTTCCCCACTTTCTGTCCACCTTTGAAAGCTCCTCCTCGCTGTAGCCTTCAAATCGGTCTTTGCACAGATCATAATTCAATTCATCCGCAAACTGCAAAAGAATATACCATTTCATCTCTTCCCGAGACTGCTCGCCCCATCTCCACTGAGGCACGGCACTGTCCAATGCCGCAATATATTTTTCCATATATT
Organism: Oscillospiraceae bacterium; assembly: GCA_015065395.1. Classification (GTDB taxonomy): domain Bacteria; phylum Bacillota; class Clostridia; order Oscillospirales; family CAG-272; genus Avispirillum. The sequence continues at coordinate 7,982 of SVQJ01000012.1, read as the reverse complement.
CGATGACCGTATCCGCATATTCCGAAGCGCACCCTTTAAGATGCGCACCCATCTTTTCCTGCGCCTGCTTTGATATGATTGGAAAATTGGTTTCAAATTTATCTCCGTTTCTTCTGAGCAGCTCTGCCTCAGCGAGAGTATAGAGCTCCTCCTCCATATAGGGAAGGGCAACGCCCACCTCAATAGCCAGCTCCTTTGCAGTGCTTGGGTTTCTGTATGCCGCAAGCATTATGTTTTTGCACATCAGGCGATCGAAGAAGCATCCAGGCGCGTTATCCCATCCCGATGTGCCGTTCATCATCAGACCCACGTTCTCCGGTCTGTAGCTGAGAGTGCCGAATTCTCTTGCCATATTCATACCTTCTTTCAGAATTTTTCTGGCACGGGAAAGCTTTGATTTCACAGTGCCCTCAGGAAGGGAATTTTCCTTGGCTATATCTCTGACACTCCTGTCATCAATATAGTAAGCCACTACAATGTTGCGATAATCGGAGGAAATAAACGCAAGCTCACGGCGAAGCAGAGAAAGCTCCTCGCGATGGATAATCTTTTCCTCGATGCTCTCACCCTCATCCAAAAGCTCATATTCGGAAACATCCGCACCGGTAACGGTCACTCCCTTTTTAGCCTTCGCATCCGCCCATCTCGCATATCGGTTCTTTGCGATCCTCCATACCCAAGCAGAAAAGTTTTCGGGGATCGTTCCTTCCCCAAGAGCAGAGACCACGCACAACATTATGTCGGAGCAAAGATCCTCAGCCTCGTAGCTGTCGCTGACCTTGCGAAGACAGAAATAAAAAAGCTTTTCCATATAGTTCTCGCTGAATTCTCTCAAAAGCTCTTCCTTCATACCTACATTGTAATTCATATTTTCGCCTCCCTTCGCACATATAGTGTTCTTCACTTCACTTCGGTTGCACCCTTTTTCAAAATTATATCACATTTTTTTCGAAAATTCCACCTTGCTATTACTCTCCGCTTTTCTCAGACTATTAACAAAAGAATGCTCTACATTTTCCGAAATCCCTCGCCGAGGACGTCGTGAGCATCGCATACGGTGACGAATGCGCCTCTGTCCGTTCTTCTGACAAGCTCGGTGAGCGCGAATATCTCCCCTCTTTTCACCGCGCAGAAAAGCACCTTTTTTTCTCTTCCCGTATACCATCCTTTCCCTGAAAGCACCGTTACCCCTCTTTTAAGGCGCAGGGTTATCCTGTCGGCGATCTCCTCATATCTGTCCGATATTATCATCACAAGCTTAGAGCCTCCGAATCCGTCCAGAACGCTGTCAAGCGCTGTGGAAAAGCACCAGAGGGCGGCAAAGGAGAATAGTATTCCCCAGCCTGTTCCCAAAACTCCCGAGCAAAGAAGCACTATCGATGCATCTATGAAAAGGATCAGCTTTCCCGTTGAAAGAAAAGGAAATCTTCTGTGCAGTATATGGGCGATCAGATCTGATCCCCCGGTGGTATATCCCTTGGATAAAAGCAGACCGGTTCCCGCTCCCAAGAGAAGTCCTCCGAAAACACAGGAAAGCAAGGAATCGCTGTGTGTATAAGGGAGGGCTGAAAGAGCATCGGTGGCAACAGAGGTACCCACAACGCCCAATATCGCATTTATAAGGCCGAGCCTTCCTCCGCCCGTTCTCACCTCCAAAGCAAAAACAGGAATATTCAAAAGGATTATCATGAATCCCACGGGCGTGGAAAAAAGGCGGTTCAGCGTGGTGGAAATACCCGTAAAGCCGCCCATGGTTATCCCGCCCGGGGAGATAAACATATTCACTGCAAGACCGTATAGAATAGATCCGGCAATGAGAAATATGATCTTTCCCAAAAGATATCTGATGTTTTCTTTTTTTGTGTTCATACTCAGCTCCAAAAGCGTTATACGGTTATAATTCCCCGCGGCCCTTCATAAAATGTACAAAAGCCGATAAAGAGAGGAAGGTAAAACCGCAATGGAAAGAAAAAGCACGGAAAACATCTATCTGCCCGAGGGAAGTCTCATAGACACAGACATGAACGTTATGTACACAGCATCCCTCAGGATGCTGGAAAGAGCAATGCACCGAGGGAAAATACTCGAAGGGATGGCGACCCTCTGCGATTGCTCAGATATGAGTCTGCGCGTGGATCTGGGCTGCTGTGAGGGGATCATCCCAAAGGAAGAGGCTCAATTCTCATCCGAAGGAACCAAGGACATCGCCGTCATAACAAGGGTGGGCAAGCCCTGCTGCTTCAAAATATTGAGCATCGATGATACCCAAAGCCCCCCAAAGGTTATCCTTTCAAGAAAGGCGGCTCAGAAGGAGTGCCGCGAAAACTATATTTCAAAGCTCATCCCCGGGGATATTATCCCTTGCACGGTGACCCATCTCGACCCCTTCGGCGCATTCGTTGACATAGGCTGCGGCACGGTTTCTCTTGTATGCGTGGACTCTATTTCGGTTTCGAGAATATTCCACCCCCGAGACCGCCTTTATCCCGGACAGAAAATTTACTGTGCCGTCAAAACAGCTGACAAAGAAAGCGGACGTATCTATATGTCCCTTCGCGAGCTTCTGGGAACATGGGAGGAGAATGCCGCATCGTTTTCCCAAGGATCCTGCGTTTCAGGCATAGTCAGAAGCATTGAAAGCTATGGAATCTTCGTTGAGCTTGCCCCGAATCTCGCGGGCCTTGCAGAGCTTAAAGAGGATATTTCTCCGGGAGACTCCTGCTCCGTTTACATAAAAAGCATAATTCCCGAAAGAATGAAAATAAAGCTGGTCATCATCGACAGCCATAAAAAGCATTCCTTCAGCCCGATAAAATATTTCATCGATACCGGCAAGGTTAAGCATATATCTCATTGGCGATACTCCCCCAAAGAATGCACTAAAGCCATCGAAACGGTTTTCGATAAATAGTTGCAAACGGATTTTTTAACATGGAGAAACGGTCGCTTTTTTGAAAAAAAGCTTGGCAAAAAACTTTGCAAATGGGTTTCGCCGGATCTTGCAGCAAAAAAGGAGTCGCCAAAGCAGACCTCTGCTTTGGCGGGCACCTTGGGTGCCCAAGCCTAAAAAGAGGGTAGAACGGAAAAATGAGCTCGTTCATTTTTCCGTTCTACCCTCTTTTTAGGGCCTTTTTGCCTATTAGCTATCGTCCGTCTTCTTAAAGTTCCTTTGGTTCTTTCCTTTCAAGGAAAGAACATTATCCCTCACGCCGCCTCCACCTTCATGACGCAAACGGTTATATCATCCTCCTTACCTGTATTCCTTGCGGCGGCATGGGCAATACAGGATGACATTTTTTCCGGCGTATCCATTTCCAAAAGATCCTCGCAGAGAAGGCTGTAGAGCCACGGACAGTCCTCATAGGATCCCGTCACTCCATCGCTCATCATTATCACGATATCCCCGACACAAAGATCAAAGGACACCGCCTCCGCATCCAGCGCGCGCATAATGCCCACGGGAACCGTTTTGGAATGCAACCTGTACAGATTCCCCTTACGTATCACAAAGCTTGGTGCCGCGCCGCTTTTTACAAAGCGAGCCTTTCCGGTATACAGATCAGCCTCCATCAGATCAACGGTAGTGAAGCACTCACTGCCCGAGCCGCGCACAAAACAGTTCAAAAGCTCCAGGGTGCTTCTCATGGGGCATCCCGAGGATAGTAGCTTCTCCAAAAAAGCGCAGGAAATGCCGCTGGTGAGCGCCGCCTCTCTGCCGCTTCCCATTCCGTCGGAGACCAGACCGTAATAATAGCCCTCATCGTTTTCAAAAAAGCAAACGCTGTCGCCGCATTGATTATCCCTATCGGAGCGAAGGGCACACCTTCCGGCTCTTATTTTGAATTTTGGCAGGGAACGCATAGCCGCATTCACAAGCCTTCCTTCTATGCTGAATTCAGGATCGGAAAGCTTTGAATCAACTACTTTTTCCGCGCATTCCCGTATATCTTCGCCCCCCGCGCTGCATACCTTCATATCTATTCCTCTCAGATATATCCTCCGTGAGCGTTTTCCGTAAACCGAAGCAGAGGCAAATTCAAATCCTATGCCGGCAAGAGAATCGGAAAGCTCAGCCTCCTTTTCCCGATCCCTCTCATAGTCCGTATCACTGCTTACGTTTGAAAGTATCTCTGCCAGGGCACTGTAATCCGATGCAAAAAGCTCAATCCTTCTCGCATCTCCCGAAAGGCGTGCCGCTTTTCTCGCAGAGGAATTGACGCTGTCAATTATCCCATCAATGTTGTGACAGCGTGACGCAACGCTGTCCGGTACGATCCTTGCACTGACTCTGCCGTTGGTGGAAAGCCTGTACGCCATGTTTTTGAACATAGACGTTACCGTAGGCTCATCCTTTCCCGAGCACAGCTCCTCGTGAACGCACCCGTTACAAAATCTCGCTCTTGCCGCAGTACATATCCGATAGGCCTCCCCTTTTTGGGGAAGACGCATTTTATCACTGATCTCCCTGAGCATTTTGGAAAGCGTGGCAAAGGACTGACCTATCCTCCCATACCGTTCAAAGGGCGAAAGCTCTGTATCATTTTCAAAAGTCTCCTTCTCTGTTTCGGAAAGCAGAGAAAATCTTTCCGGATTAAGCCACTCAAGGCTCATTACAGGCGCGGCGATCGCAGCGGAAAATACGATCTCCGCCATAACATCGCCTACTGCATCAAAGCCGCCGGAGAAAAGCGACAGCACAGCCGCGCCGAGAGCGGCAAGCGCCACTGCTCCTGCCTTTGTGTAATTGCTTATAAGCGAGGATATCACCGCGCTGATACCAAAAGCACAGCAATATTCTCCCCCCGCACTCAAACCGCACAAAAGTCCCACAGTGCAGCCAAATGACGGAGAAGCACTGCCTATCCACACCGCCAGAAAGAAAGCCGCCACCGCCCCCGTATTAAAGGGTAAGCCTATATTGCCGAGACCCGCGGTCACACCTGCTAGAAGCACTGCCAAACCTACCCTTCTAAGCTTTGCAGAGCTTGTCCTGTCATCAAAAAATATGAGAGACGCACACACAAGCGCAGTAACTGCCATTCCGAAAAGTGCCGAGAACGTTCCGTAATAGATGCTCGTGCTCTTTATTATCATCAAAAGGCCGCTCACCGCTGAGCCGATGACCGACAGAATAAGCCTTATATGCCCCTTTTCGCAAAACAGCTTTTTTACCATTCCCGGACCGACCCTAAATTCTCCCTTGAAAAAGCATATAATTATCCTTACACAAAAAACCGCTATGTAAGATATAACATAGTTTATTGACGTGCCCTGCAGAAAAACGGTTGAGAGCATTACCCCTGAAAACGCCGCAGCCACGTTATATCCCCCTCTGAATGCGCACAGCACGGCAAATCCAAAGGGATATGTCCCCAGTGGAAAACGCACTCCTCCCAAAATAAGCGAAAGAGCAAAAGCTTGAATGGAGTATACAAGCTCCCATGCCTCTCCGGCGAAGATCCTTTTCCATATTGACTCGCCCTGCTTTATCACAGAACCGATAAAGCCTTCAGTTGCTCCGATTATCCTTTTCATATCAAACATTCCTTTTCTTTTTCTCCCGGCCGTTTGCCGACTCTTTGCGTACATGAATTCTATTACATAAAGAGCAAAAACCGGGTCGTTTACTGCTTTCGCTATTTGTAGGGTTTTGAAAAAAGGAAACGGGAAAAGAGCAAAAAAAAGATTCCCCGCAAAGCTTTAGTCACAAAAGGACTAAAGCTTACGGGGAAACGCAGAAAATATATTTCTTTTATCAAAAATTCTTCAATGCCTCAAGGCATTCGGGACATATCTTTTTATCCTTATAGGTAATGATCTCGTCAGCCTCGCCGCAAAAAATACAAGCAGGCGCATATTTCTGAAGAATGATACGGCCCTTCTCCGTGAACATTTCAACACCGTCGCCTGTATTCAGATCCATATTTCTTCTTATTTCTATGGGGAGAACTATTCTTCCAAGCTCATCGATCTTTCTTACCATTCCAAGTGATTTCATTTTTATATCCTTTCTTTCATAGATAGCATAATTTTTATATAATTCGGCGCGGCCCGCAAATGCAGATTATTTTCCTTTTTGCGACCCCAACTACCAAATATTGTATATTACAACTGTATTATAAAACAATTTACAGTATTTGTCAATAACTCGACAGCTTTTTTCGCCAAAAAACCTTACCCCATATTCCACACGATTTCGACAAATTTCTGTTATTGGAGCTTTTTAATAATACGGGCAAGATACCCCTTCCTGCAAGCGTACAGGAGACACAGTATGTTCAAAACGGTCATAACGGAGGTAAGAATATCTGCCATCTGCCACACGCGTTCAGCAGAAATAACGGCGCCGATAAGGCAACACGCCCCGCTGAGTGCTATGTACAGCACAACGGCCCAACTTCTGTCGGTCAGACTTTTCAGTGCAACTATTCCGTATTCAGCCTGGCAGATAACGGTTGCATAAGCAAAGAGTATAACGCTTATTGCAACAACTATGCCTGCCGCAGGCCCTGCGCCGAAGGAAAAAGCATACAAGGTCAGCTGAATGCCGTAAAGCCCCGATTCGATACCATCCGACAAAAGAATGACCAGCGCAGTGAGAGTGCAAAGAACTATGGTATCGGCAAACACCTCAAATATACCAAAGCACCCTTGGTGATGAGGGCTTTTGGTATTTGCACCCGCGTGAGCCGTGGGAGACGTGCCCATACCCGCTTCATTGGATATTATTCCTCTCACGGTTCCGTAACGGATGGCGTTGGCAATCAAAAAGCCTCCCGCACCTCCGCCTGCTGCCCTCAGAGAAAAGGCCTCATTAAATATCCTTATAAAAACGCTTTGCACATTACGGAACCCTGAAATGATTATGATAAGGGAAAGGGCAGTATATATTCCCGAGAGCAATGGGATAAGGCCGAGAGTTACCGCTGATACTCTTTTTGCGCTTCCCGCCATAACAGGCACTGCCAAAAGGCAGATCACGGCACCGATCCATAGAGGACGTACAGCCGAAAACGCCACTGCGGCGGAATTGACCTGAAGGATATTACCCGTTATCAGGGAATTGAAAATGCAAAGGACCGCAAAAACAGCGCTGAAGGCTTTTGCAAAAATGGGGAAACGGCCCTTGAATATATCCCTTATGTAATACATTGAACCGCCGTAATATCCACGTGAATCCTTCCTTCGCCACAGCACGGCAAGAGCGACCTCGAAATATTTGACGCTCATGGCAAGAAAAGCACTCACCCACATCCAAAAAACCGCACCTGCACCCCCGGCACATATTGCGGCGGCAACTCCCGTCATATTCCCCACCCCCAGCGTCCCTGCAAGAGCCTGAGTGAGTGCGCGGAAAGGAGATATACCACCTGCTACAGAAGCTTCACTAAGATTTTTCATAAGCTTCACCGGATGAAAAAGAAAAAAGAATTTCATTTTAGCTCCGAAATAAATGCCTGCCGCCAGCAGAATAACAGGAACGGCGATCCCGGAAAGCCAAGCATTTACAGTTTCCACATTTCCCTCCCGCTAAGAGTTTTTTTGTTAAATGTATTCCCCATTCATCAAAAAATACCGGTTTGACCTGACAAAGCTATGAGTTTCGAAATTTTAACATATATTTAATATTTTTTTAACGAAAATCGGTTTATAGGGACGGTTTTATGATATAATATGGGTAAAATGAGGTGATTATAGGCTTATCTGTAGAAATTTCAGCCTTTTTCACCAAAAAGAAAGGACGGTTCAATATTTTGGACATTCTCGGACTAATCGGCGGTCTCGCTCTGTTCCTCTTCGGAATGAATATCATGGGTGATGCCCTTGAAAAAAGAGCCGGAAACAAGCTTAAGATCATTCTTGCCAACCTGACCTCCAACACCTTCAAGGGCTTCCTTCTCGGTCTAGTGGTCACCATGGTCATCCAGTCTTCATCTGCTACCACGGTAATGGTGGTCGGCTTTGTAAACTCCGGCATCATG
>SVQJ01000161.1 GCA_015065395.1 Oscillospiraceae bacterium | reverse complement strand
TCCTTTGCATTAACTGTGCCATCACAGTTGATATCTGCACGGGCAAGCTCAAAGTCGCCAGATCCGCCTGCAACATAGGAAGTCAGAAGATTTGCATCCTTGGAATTACAAACGCCATCGCCGTTAAGATCACCGAAAACCTTTTCCTTGGAAAGATTTGAACGCACCACATTTTCACCGCACTTTGCAGCATTGATAAGAGTAGGATAAGCATCCATATTCCACACGTTATCGAAGTCAAATCCTGCAAACGTATCAATACTTGAAATCCTGTCGCCGGCAAACGCTACCGCGCTGTCCTTACCGTTACCAACACCGTTGGAAATGTTATTTAAGTAATAGCAGTTAGCAAGCGATCCGCCTCTGTTTTCACCGGCTATTCCACCGGAGAAGGCACTACCGGAGCAACGTGCATATATTCTTGCGCTGTTATAGCAATTTTCAACAGATGCATAATCGTTATATCCAACGATTCCTCCTGCATAGGAGGGGAAAGTGCTGGACGCCGCTGTTGCTCTGATCTCTCCGATATTATAACAGTCAGATATAAAGCCATAGCTGTATGAAGTAATACCGCCGGCACAGAGACGAGCATCGGTATCGGTAGTTGCATCAACCTCGCCCGTATTAAAGCATGATTCAACAACGCCCAATCTGTTAAAGCCGACTACTCCGCCTGCCATGGAATAGGAAAGAGAGAATCTGAGTGAAGCGGTAGATGTGGAGTTAGCGTAAACAGCACCGCTGTTAGAGCAACCAACAACGTTTCCGTCGCAGTTATATCCAACCACGCCGCCGGCATAGGCATAGCTGATGGAAAGCTGAGATTCTGTATTTGCCGTAACCGATCCTGTATTATAACAGTTTACAACGCTTCCCTCTCTGTTAAAAGCAACAACTGCTCCGACATAGGCTGTGGGAGATGAGGACATAGAATATGAATCAACCGCAATTTTACAGTTCTCCATACCCAAATTCTTTACAACGCCCTTGTTGAATCCGAAAAGGCCTGCGTACGTAATATAGATGTTTGAAACCTCTTTATTGATCTGAAGACCGATCACGGAATATCCGTTGCCGTCAAAAACACCGGAAAATGCGTTTTCCACATTGCTGCCGATGGGATCCCATCCTGCACCGCCGTTATAAAAAGCTCCGCCTTCTGCGAAATCAGCTTCGGTAAATATTATATCGCCTGTAAGATAATATTTGCCGCCCGGTGCGTTTCTTATGCTGTCAAGCTCGGCTGCTGTGGAAATAGGCGTATATCCTTGAAAATCAGAAGCAAAGCACTGAAAAGGAAAAGCAAGAAGCAATAGCACAGCAGAAAGAACTATACCAAATATTCCTCTGTAATTGATTTTTTTCATTTTAACACCGCCCATTTGTTCATATATATGTATAGGATAACATTTTTTGTACTATTTGTCAAGATTGCATTATCCAACTGTTAAAAGAATATAATAATCCAGCAATATTTAAGGTTGGTGTGCTATGAAAAGAGGGCAAAGATATTTCTTGAACGCTATTCTCCTTTCTGCGGTGACAATTATCATGAGGGGTGTTTCGGTTAGCTTCAACGCTTATGTTACACAAAAGATCGGTAGCGAAGCCATAGGACTTTTCACCCTTGTTATGAGCGTATACACCCTTGCAGTAACTGTTGCCGCCTCAGGAGTAAATCTTTCCGCAGTCAGAATGACCGCAGAATGCCTCGCAAGATGTACAGCTAAGAATGCCGACAGCAACGCCTTACGCAAAGCTATGAAAAAGGAAATGGGCGGATGCTTCAGATATTCTGCTTTTTTCGGAATATTTGCATCATTACTGCTGTACATACTGTCAGACATAATCGGGTACTATCTTCTTAAAGACATACGCACGGTCAGCTCCCTGAAGATACTTTCGTTTGCTTTGCTTCCCATTTCTCTTACAAGTGCCATGCAAGGCTATTTTACAGGTCTTAGAAAAATCTATAAAAATGCATTCATCTCTGTTATCGAACAGCTCATAAAAATCACCGTTACTACAATGGCACTGATTTCTATAGCTCCCAAAGGGATAGAATACGCATGCTTGGCCGTTGTTGGGGGATCTGCAGTATCCGAAGGTGCGTCCCTGCTCTTTTCGGTCGTTCTTTTCATAACCGACAGGAATAAGGCTCACGGCAATATTTCAAAGATCCCCGATGGCAGAAAGAGTCCGTTGACCCATGCTTTTGAAATTGCCTTTCCCGTTGCTGCAGGCTCATACGTAAGACAAGGACTTTTATGTGCAGAGCATATCGCGATCCCTGCAGGCTTACGCCGATACGGGGCGGGAGGAAGCAATGCTCTCAGCTCATACGGTACATTACACGCAATGGCATTTCCTCTCATATTTTTCCCATCTTCGGTTATCGGTGCATTTGCTTCCTTGCTGATACCGGAGTTGACTGAATGTAATGAGCTCGGACAAAAAAAATCCGTGGAAAATATATCTAAAAAGGTAGTTCGATTCAGCCTGTTGTTTTCTATCGGTTGTGCCGGGGTATTTTTTGCCTTCGGATACGATATGGGAACCGGTATATACAACAATCCTACTGCTGGTACGTATATATGCGCTATAGCACCGCTCGTACCCGTCATGTATCTTGATACAGCTGTTGACTCTGTGCTAAAAGGTCTCGGTCAACAATTCTATTGCATGAAAGTCAATATTATCGATGCGTCACTAAGCCTTTTACTTGTTCTGATCCTTGTACCGAGGTTCGGAACGTACGGATATATAGCCTGTGTTTATATCGCTGAAATCGTGAACGCAGCTCTCAGCATTTGGAAAATGTTATCCTGCACCGGAATTAAAATTCCACCTATATGGATACTTAAGCCTTTGCTTTCCGTTATGGTGTCGGCAACGGCAGTAAAAGCATTATGCTCCTATTTTCCGATTTTTGATATTACCTTCGCAAAAATCCTTCTTACCTTCCTGTTTTATTCAGCATTTATAATCCCAAAAGGCATAAAAATCAGCAAAAAATCGTACAAAACAGAGAAACCGCTGGAAAGCACTTGAAATCTTCCGTCATTTGGTATAATATAAGATGAATGTTTTTGGGAATATTTCACAGAGGGAAGATATGAAAATCAAGAAAAAACGCAAAGAAGTCGATATGGTCAACGGCCCACTTCTACCAAAGATTTTATCATACAGCATTGTCATAATGGTTACAAACCTTATGCAGCTCCTTTTCAACACTGCAGATATGATCGTTGTAGGTCAGTTTGCGGGAAATGAGTGCCTCGGTGCGGTTGGTGCCACCACTGCTCTTGTCAGCTTGTTTCTCAGCCTTTTTACCGGATTTGCTGTCGGTGTCAGCGTTGTTATCACTCATACGTACGGTGCTGGTGATATGAAGGGCTTTAAGGAGACCATCACTACTGCTGTAAGCCTTTCTCTCATTCTCGGCGGACTTCTTTCCGTATTCGGTTGTATCTTTTCAAAGCTCGTTCTCGTTATGATGGGTACATCGCCAGAGCTTCTTGGTCTTGCAACGGTTTATCTGAGAATCTATTTCTGGAGTATGCTTCCCATGCTCTTCTTTACATACCTTGCATCCGTTCTCAGATCTATTGGTAACACCCAGACCCCATTTGTTATGCTTCTTATTGCCGGTGTTGCAAATGTTATTTTCAATCTTTTCTTTGTAGTGGTTTGTAAAATGACTGTTGACGGTGTTGCTCTTGCTACCGTAATTTCCCAGTATATTTCCGCGATCCTTCTCTATCTCCACGTAAGAAAGACAGACGCTGTTTATAAAATCGAGGAATTCGAATTCAAATTTTACAAGGACAAATTAAGAAAGATCGTTGCCATAGGAATCCCCAACGCTATACACGGTGTGGTTATCTCTATTTCCAACGTTTTCATTCAGTCCTCTCTCAATACATTCGATGCTATTGCTGTTACGGGAAGCTCAGCGGCTGCAAATGTTGAAACCTACGTTTATCACATTCAAGCAAGCTTCCATCAAGCTGCTCTCACCTTCGTCGGACAGAACTACGGTGCCGGTAAATTTGACCGTATAAAGAAAACGCAGCGCATCTGCTACAGCTTTGTTATTACACTCGGCCTGGGATTCGGTATTCTCGCGTATATCTTTGGCGAGCCTCTCCTCGGAATCTACCTAAAGGCTGACGATCCCGGTTATGCCGAAGCTATCAAATTC
>SVQJ01000011.1 GCA_015065395.1 Oscillospiraceae bacterium | reverse complement strand
GACTTGTCCTCGCATATTTTCCTGATTCTTTTTTAACATTTTTTATCACCCCTTCCATTATACCACTTTTCTTTCCAAACATAAAGAAAAAGCCCAGTTTTACTGGACTTTTTCGACAGCCTGAAACCCAGAAACCGTTGCGGTTTCTGGGTTTTTCATGTTCTTGAAAGATAGAGAATTATCTCTTGGAGAACTGGCTCGCACGACGAGCTGCCTTGAGACCGTACTTCTTTCTTTCCTTCATTCTGGGGTCTCTGGTAAGGAGGCCTGCCTTCTTGAGGGAAGCGCGGAAGGTTTCGTCTGCAAGGAGAAGCGCACGGGATGCGCCGTGACGGATAGCACCTGCCTGGCCGGAGAAGCCGCCGCCCTTTACGCTTGCTACGATATCAAACTTGCCCATTGTGCCTGTTACTTCAAAGGGCTGGTTGATGATGAGCTTCATGGTCTCGAGACCGAAGTAATCGTCAATGTCTCTGCCGTTGATGGTTACAACACCGGTGCCGGGATAGAGACGAACGCGGGCAACAGAACTCTTTCTTCTGCCTGTGCCGTAGAAATAAGGCTTTGCACTTGTATACATTTTCTGTTATCCCCTTTCTCAGATCTCGTAAGCTACAGGATTCTGAGCCTGCTGCTTGTGGTTCGCGCCTGCATATACCTTGAGGCGGGTGATCGCCTTATCACCGATGGAGTTGTGAGGAAGCATGCCCTTAACTGCGTGCTCCATTGCAAACTCAGGCTTGGTTGCCATAAGGTGCTTATAGGAAACTTCCTTAAGACCGCCGATGTAGCCGGAATGACGGCGATAGAACTTCTGCTCAAGCTTCTTACCTGTAAGAACAGCCTGAGATGCGTTTACGATAATTACGAATTCGCCGCAGTCAACGTGAGGAGTGTACTCAGGACGATGCTTGCCGCGAAGTATAGTAGCCGCTGCAGCTGCGGTTCTACCGAGGGGCTTGCCGGCCGCATCGATAATATACCACTTGCGCTCAACGGTTTCTTTCTTTGCCATATAGGTTGACATAAGATTATCCTCCGATTTAGCTAATTGTGTTTTTTTCAGCAAGGAGAATTATAGCAGAGGAGGCCACCTTTGTCAATACCTTTTTCGAAAATATTTGCAAAAAATTAATTTACCTATTTGAATGCTCTTTTTTGCTCTGTTTTTCTCTCAAAATCTCTCGTTTTCTCAATCGTCGGAAATAAAAAAATTTGCCGATTATTTGTACGGATTGGCGATTCTTGACCTTTCTCTCGCCTCTCGGTCACATATAAGCTCGAATCTTCCGCTCTTCAAAACCTCAATAAGCTGCTTCTCGCTAACCACAGGCTCCTCTGTAAGAATACCAGCCGTGGGCTCCATAAAGGCGTCGTGGTGGTCACTTCCCGATATACAGATAAACTTAGGATATTCCTTAGCCCACTCTCTCGCAATACGGTTGTGATTGTTCTGAGTGGGGTGACCGTTAAAGACCTCTATACCGTCCAGCACCCAATCCTCGGTAACGGCGCAGTTGCACCTGAAGGGATGCGCCTGGAAGAACAGTCCGCCGTTGTTTCGCACAAGGCTTGCCGTCCAATATTTTGTCTGCAAATACACATCGGGACAGCGGTGGTAAAACTCCTCCTCAAGACCAAGCATGAGATAGTCCGTGCCCATGGTACCGGCAAAATTCACCTCAGCACCCATAAGCACATTGAGCCGCCCCCGCGCCGCCTCCTTTACCTTGCGATAGCCGCTGACAAAAAACTCCATCTGCTCAGAGAGAGGTCTCTCCTTCAAATGCTCTAAAGTGTGAGCGGAAAGATGATCAGTGATAACGATACTTGAATACCCCGCCTTGAGATACGCCTCAACGATGCCCTCTGCATCATGATCTGCGCAACGGCTGACGTGCTTTGTGTGGCAATGAAGCTCGGTTTTGTATTTGTATGACATGGTCTCGCCCCTTATATATAATGTACATTTTGATTATACCCTCGAGTGGCAGCGTTGTCAACACACTTGTTCTTCATTCGCCCTCCGCATCTTGTTTATACCGCGCAATTTGTCACTTTATGGAAAGTTTTGTCTCAAAAACAGAAGTTTTGTCCAATATATTGACACTGTATCCTTTTAGCAATAGAATTATATTAATAACTTGTCGCATGAAGATGCAACAGTTAACAAAAAAACACAAAAAGGAGAAAAAACAAATGAAGAAAAAAACCTTGTCCGGAATTTCAATAACATTAGCCATTATCATGGCAGTGTTATCCTTCCCACTGAATGTTTTTGCTCACAAGCATGAGCCAAACCCCTTTTCAAAATCACCGCCCGACAGCAACAAAGAGACAAGCATTTACGCCGAAGAAGCAGAGCCTTTCGATCTTTCAAACATAAAAATCGAAAGAGAAGATACTGCCAAAAGAAGTGAACGGGAAAAACATTTCATGCTTTCCGACGGCTCATATCTTGCAGTACAATATATGGAACCCGTGCACTTTCTGTCCGATGACGGAAAGTGGGAAGATATAAACAATACTCTAAGCTTCGAAGCAAAGAATGGTATTGAAGATTTTTCGGGGTATTCAAATACTTCGGGAAACTTTGTATTAAAATTCGCAAACTCACTTGAAAATGATATGCTTTTCAGGATATCGGACACAAAGGAGAAAAATACAATTAGCTTTGAGATAGTCGAAAAAACAAGATCTGCATCCCGTTGCCAGGCAACGTTAAGCAATACCGAGGAAAGCCACACAAACAGCAGCGGCAGCATCCTTGAAAGAAACCGCCAGATACTGGCTCTTGATAATCTTTCTTCTCAAATAGATTACAACAATATATTTGACGGTATTAATTTTCAATATATTGTTACACCCACAGGGGTGAAAGAGAACATCATAATAAGCGAACAGCAAATAGATTACAGTTTTTCTTTCATCATAAACACAGGGGAGCTGATTGCCATTCAAAATGCGGACGGCAGCATTAGCATCAAAACGCCCGCGGGAGAAAGCAAATACCTTATCCCAACTCCATATATGTACGACAGCGAAAACGTTTTTTCAAGCCAAGTTGATTACACTCTGACAACTGTTGAAGAAGGGAAATATCAGCTTACCATAACCGCAGATCAGAGTTGGATAAACGCCAAAGACCGCGCTTTTCCCGTCACCATCGATCCCATGGTGACTACAATAACCGATAGTTTCGGCGAGATCGACGCCGTTCACGTTCAGTCCGGAGCCAATTCCTCCGTAAATTACGCAGGCTCATCCGCAAAATACGTTGGTGTTTCCTCTTCAGATACCATATCAAGAACTTACGTAGATTGCACGGTATTGCCTTATCTGAAGCCCTACGATAAAGTGATCTCAGCAGAGCTGTACTGCTACCGAATGATAGCACAAAACGCGACAGACTCACTGATCGGAGAGGTACATACCGTTACCGGAGCGTGGGAGACCGCAACGATAACATGGGACACTCAGCCCGAATACAGCTCAACCATCCTTGATTATAAAGAGGTAGCAAACGGAGCCGACGCGGGATATATAAGTTGGGATATTACGGATGTTGCTAATGCATGGTACGAAAACGAAGAATGCCATGGCGTGGTCATCACCTCATCCGACGAAAATGCAGCGGGAGAACTGGTTATACTGCAAGGCCCGACAGGCTCAGGATACGAGCCCTATGTTCTCGTGAATTACAGATGCCAAAAAGGATTGGAAGACAAATACTCATATACCACCCTCGAAGATGGTGAAAACGGACGCGCATACATTAACAATTACACAGGCACACTAACCTATGTTTATGATCTTTACGATTCAGAGCTCAATATAATGCCCATAGATCTTGACCTGATCTATGACAGTGGAATAGCTGAAAGAATGTTCTCCGGAAGCGGCAGCGAATTAATAAACACCTGTCACTACCCCGGAATGCTCCTCGGAGATGGTTGGAAACTATCTGCACAAGAAAGCATAGTGCAAACGAAAGTTTTGGAAATAGGACTTTACGAGGAAGAGTACGATTACGCTTATATCTATAGCGACAGAGACGGAACTGAGCACTATCTTCGCCTCGACGACTCAACCACCGAAACAGAACAGTATGTTGATGAAGACGATTTGGGCTTAACTCTTGTATATAACGAAACACAAAATCGCTACACCTTAACCTCCGAAGACGGTATTACAAAAACATTTAAGATTTTAGAAGAACGTACCGCAGGGTCAGAAACCAGCCTTAACGGATATCTTATTTCCGAATCAGATAAGCACGGCAATATCATAACCTACACATACGACAGTGACGTTCCCACAAGGCTTATCGCTATCACCGACCCCTCCGGATTTACGGTAGATCTTGAATATGAAAGCTCCGGATATCTCCAAAAGATAACAGCAGGCTCAAGAATATTTACTATGGGCTTTACCCATGATTACGGAATAAACGTATCCGGTATTTCATCTGTTACAGACAGCTTCGGTGTGACCACAACCTTTACCTACGCAAACGGTATCACAAAAATCGCAACCGCCTCCGGCTCCGAACTCAATTTTTCCTATGAACCTTCGGGAGAGGGCAGTAACCTGCTTTATTGCTACAGGGTAACGGCGGCAACATACAAATCAGGTGCCGCGGCAACTGCTAATACCATCGACTTCACATATTCTCTTGCACACTCCACAACAGCACATTATTACGGAACGGACTGCATAAACTGCGAAGATTCGCCCAGTATCGACGACATATATATCACATACACCTTCGATAAATGGGGAAATAACACATTAGTGTATGCAGAAAACTATAACAGGGATACAATACTTGGATCAAGCACCTATGGGTACACCGGTACCCAGACCACAGATATGTCCTCCCCCTCCTTTAATATCACAAGCTATACCGATACCGGCATTATCGGTAACAATATCCTCGCCAAAGGAAATGCGGAAAACGGCGCATATTTGAAATATCCTTCGGGCAATGCGTCAAGCATTATCACTTCCGAGGAAAAGTATAGCGGCAACAATTCTTGGCGTTGTACTGTAACCGGCACAGAAGGATTCAACGGTGTTTACGGAAGAAGCGTTTTGGAAATAGGAGAATATACTTTCTCCGTCTATGTAAAATACACTAACGGGACAAACGGCAAGCTCCGCGCCTACGCCGGCCCCACAGGCGGCAACGATGTTTACGGCGCCTCCCGACCGATATCCTACACAGTTTCCGATGTAAACAACGGCTGGCAACGAATCTCCTTTGATTTTTATCAACCGTCGGTTACAAGCACCTCGTTTTATGTGGGAATCGAAGACGGATCTGGTATATTCTATGCAGATTGTATCCAGTTGGAGAAAAAAACGTATGCAACACCAACCATGTATAATTTGCTTATAAACTCAGGCTTTGAAAACTCATACAATAATTGGACCAGGTCAAGCCCCGATATAATGGTTGGTTTTCCTGCCCTTTTCGGCACCTACTCCTTAAAACTTAACGGCACCATGACAGGAAACGTGTTTGCCGAACAAGCATTGCCCATAGGAGGACTTCCCAACAACTCGTTTATACTTTCCGGATGGGCAAAGGCCGACTCCGTACCCGTCGAGAAGGACAACGAGGAAGGCAGAACCTTCGAGCTCTACGCAAAGGTAAATTATACTTATACCGACAGCGAAGGAACAGTTCTCGCCGACAAAAAGACCACCTCCATCCCCTTCGCCTGGGAAACACGGGAGTGGCAGTACGTCAGCGGAGTTATCGAGCTGCCAAAAAACACCGATGAAATAACTATCGTATCCATTGACAGCATAACCGTAGGTGCAAGCTATAACAACAACTGCAATTCAGCCGTCTTTGATAATATTGCCGTTGTGCAGGACAGCGCCTTTCGCTTCACCTATGACGAAAACGGTAATATGACCTCTGTCTCCCGGGACAGCAACAGCTCCTACACATACACCTACGACGACAACGACAATCTCACCGCAGTGTATGACAAAAACGGGGCCCTCGTTGAATCCTATACCTATAACAGCGACGGTCAGCTTACAGAGGTAATTGACAAGGACGGAAACTCCCTCGAAAGCTATTTCTACGATACGACCGGAAACCTTTCCCGCCACACAACACAGCACGGCACAAATTACTACTCATATACCTCGTGGGGCGAGCAATCCGGCTCTGCCTCCACCATGACGGTTGGCGGAGTGCAGAAATCTATAGCGCAAACAAGCGTATACGATGAGATAAGCCGCCTTGTCACAAGCGAGACGGACAGCCTCGGAAACACCACCTCATACGATTACAACGCCGACCGATGGCTGACCCTGGTGCAGGATGCCAACCTGAATCAGACAAGATACGCATACGGTAACGGCAAGCTTTCATACGAATACGCCGATACCGACAGGGACGGGGCCCTTGACGAAAACGAAGCCAATGTGCAGTACTCGTACGATGCCTTCGGAAGACTCTCCAAGATCGCAACGGCTACCACTGCATACGTTTTCACCTATAACGGTGCTAATCTGCTTGAAAGCGTTTCAGTCGAAGGCGAGAACACGCCCCTCATAACGTACCTGTATAACGACACCTATACCCTCAATACGGGAGTATTTTATGCAAATGCCTTGACAGTTGAGTACATTTATGATACACTATGTAATGTAGTGGCGGTAAAACGCAACGGTGTGACCGCTGTTGAGTACGAATACAACAGCGATATGCAGTTGATTTACGAAAAGGACTGCATGAATAACACCGAAATAAGGTATCATTATACCGACGGCGGCGAGCTCTGTCTTACCGAAAAAAATCAGAACGGCGTTGAGATCCTCGAATACATGAGAACCGGTTCCGACAACTCCCTCGAAACCGTAACGCTTATCGACGGATATGAGCTGGATTATTCAAGCATCTATGATGAAATAACAGAAAAAGGCAGCTATACCCTCCCCGATGATGCTCAGATAGTCACCGATACCGACCCCTTCGGACGGACCGACAAGGTATATATAAAGGACAGCGAGGGGAATACTATCCTCACAATATCCTATACCTACGTTGAAAAAACGGTGGCAGGCGTTCTTAAAACATCCGAAAGGATCGCTTCCGTTACCTACACCGGCCACTGCAGCTACTCATACACCTATGACGCAGTAGGAAATATCACGTCCGTCAGCGACGGGACCTATACCACCACCTATGAGTACGATACTCTGTATCAGCTCACCAGAGAGAACAACGAAAAAGAAGGAAAAACATGGGTCTATACCTATGACACATCCGGAAACATTCTCTCAAAGAGCGAATATACTTATACCGTGGGGGCCCTCGGTTCCGCTGTTGATACCGTAATATATAACTACGCAGACGAAAACTGGGGCGACAGACTCACAGGATATGACGGCACCGCCATTTCCTACGATGCTTCGGGCAATCCCCTGAACTGGCGCGGCGGCATGGCATTTTCCTGGAGCGCAAGACAGCTTGACGGTATCACGAAGAGCGACGGCACCGCCGTCACCTTCACGTACGACCGCAACGGCCTGCGAACAAAAAAGACCGTCGGCGACGACAGCTTCTGCTACCTATGGCAAAACGGCCTGCTCACAGCGGAGATATGCAACGGCACTCTCGCGAAATATTATTTCTATGACGAAAACGGCTCCCCCATCGCCTGGAGCTGCGACGGAAACAGCTATTACTACGTAAAGAATATGCAGGGAGATATCCTCGGCTTTACGGACAGCGAAGGGAACGTTATCGCAGCCTATGAATACGATGCTTGGGGCAATATGCTCTCCTGCACGGGCAATGCGGCTCTTGCCGAAGCGAACAGCCTGCGCTACCGCGGCTACGCCTACGATACGGAAACCGGATTTTACTATCTTCAGTCAAGATATTATGATCCTTCGGTAGGCAGATTCCTGAATGCCGATGATACGGATTATCTCGGCGCAAGCGGAAGCATTCTCGGGTATAATCTCTATGCTTATTGTGAGAATGATCCGGTTGACAATATGGATTTTGACGGATTCTTCTCAACAAAGTTCTATTGGTGGGGATTTAAGTTGTTTTTGAGCAAAAGCGAAGCAAGCAATATATCTTCTACGCTAGGGAAAGCAAGCAACGCTTCAAGTTTCGTCTCAATGTTTGTAAAAAGATATGTACATTTACCTAACGCAAAACCTATTGGGCGCGCAATTTGGCTTTTCGCCAAAACTGCTAAAAGCGTTAGCAAGTTTATCGACAAGGCAAATACGGGAAAGAAAGGTGTAGAAATGAAATTTATTTGGCCGTTTATTCTCGTAAAGGTATCAAAAAGATGAAAAAATTTCTTAAATTAATTGACATCGTAGCTTGCATTTTTATTTGCTTGACCATTGTTTTTGTGTTGGCCGGACTGTTTATTAAGGACAATTCCATGCTGGACCGTTCCGCGGAAATTGCAGGCGAAATTGGATCGGTATTATTAGGCGTAGTATTATTCTGGCCCGGATACGATGCAAAACCCAGCAACAAGGTTTTGTGCTTTTTTGCAGTTTTCCTTGCGATAGCATGCATCGTCACCTGGGTGGCGCTTTTCAGAGACATCATACTGTCAAACCTTGAACACCTGTCCGTAACCGCCTTTACCACGTTGCTTTTCTCATTGGCAACCGGACTTCTGATCCCTCTCTACATTTGGTATCGCAAAAAGTATCCGGACAATGAGGACTGCGAAAACATCAGCCTCTTATAAGAATTAATACTTTCAAAGCTCTAACAAAAGCGAGTATTATCCGTTTTTAGGGAGAAAAATTTATGTCACTATCCAAGAAAAATATCGGTTTCATGTTTATTGCACTGTTTGTAATAATCAGCCTGCTGGTGTTGTTTCTAAAGCCTTTGGCTTTCGACATAGCTCTGCAAATGGCGGCGAATGTCCTTATGATATTTTGCCTGCTCGTTTGGAACGGTACCATTCCGATGCACCAAGAACGCTACGACTTTTTTCGCAGTTGTTCGGAAAGTATTATAGGGCAGGTTATATTATATAGTCAGTTATTAAACTCTATTCAATTTCTATTCTGAAGAATGTTTTTTCCATACTGATATTTTTTCAACACTTATAAAACAGGCGGCTTTCGAGCCGCCTGTTGACATTTTGTACCGATTGTGATATAATACATACAGCCAAGGTCTGCCACCCACTCCCTTACGGCAGCCTCAGCTAAAGCTGCTCATACAAGCACTACTACCGCCGGGCAGGCGCAAGCGGAAGTATTCTCGGGTATAATCTCTATGCTTATTGTGAGAATGATCGGTTGACAATTTTGACAATAATGGCCATTACTGGTTTTCCACATCTAAGATAGCAAACCTAATAAACGGTGTGATTCTTCTTATTGGCAGTGCTTTCTATCTAACATGGATCGGGTATATGGCTCCATTGAAACTGTTTGGAAAAAAACCGCCGCAAAGTTTTTCCAGAAGTTTGTTGCTCCCAAAGTTAAAAAATTATCTTCAACAATAATAAAAGTTGCCGCAAAAGTGCTGATGTGGATAGGACAGTCAAAATTGGCATCTTTGATTACCGCCGGAGCAAACAGTGCCGTAGCTGCAATTTTGAAAAAACCACTGTGGATAGTCTCTAACTGTACCTCGGTCGGTGGCTTGATCGCGACATTGGCGGATTATCTATCAGACAAAAAGTTAAACGGAATTATAACCAATGAAAAACTACCGAATTAATGTAACTATAACGGATGATTTAGGTATTGGATCCGGTTGTGACATTATAATAAACGGCAAGCAGTGCTTTTTAGATGAGGAAGAAAAAAGCAAAACATTTGAAATAGAAAACAGCTCCGGCATTTGTGAAATATCGATAACCAAAAAGAACGTTTGGAAGGATCATTCAAAGGCACTGATTTTTGTGCTTTCCTTTTCAGATATGGTCATCGGACTTTTGGATGGATTTGGCCCCAACGAAGCTTTTTCCTGTGATAATATGCCCTTCGAAATTGATTTTTCACATAACACGATCGAAGAAGGCGATGCAAGCTTCAAATACAAGCTCTCGGATATGATAAAGACAGATGAAGACAACCTGGCACCTTGGTCTCGCCTCGTTTCTTTTGAAGCCGGCATTCTTGCCGTCTTGGTAGTTGCGATCTTTGCAATACTGGGTTTTGTCTTCAAGGGCTTTATCGGCGTCATTCTTTGGCTTTGCGCTCTGCCCACGGCGGGCATCTTATCGTATTTCGCCAAAAGGAAAGCATTATCACGTATGGAAAAAATACGAAGCAAAGACATTTATTTAATTTGAACAAGAATCATTTGCTTATTGTGAGAACAATGCGGTTATAAACAGTGACCGGTTCGGTTGTTGGGCAGAAAAGTATAGCGGGTTTAGCTGGACAGGCAATGGCTTTAATGTTAAAGCGCATTTAGATTTCCTGTCTCAAAGTTTTTGTATATCGTATGCCAAAGATATCATAAAGATGAAGGGCAAACGTTATTGGTGGGGAAAAGGCTATAAAAAAATGAGCTCTCTTAGAATCGCCCAGGAGTTATGGGCTCATGCCCTTGCATATTACGTTGGTTCATCCCTCAAAAAAGTGTTAAAGAAAGTTGGAGTCCCCTCAGGATGGTTAGACAATTTTATAAACAGAGGAAAGGACATAAATGTAAATAACAACGATGGTCGAGCCTGGGCTTTTGCTTTGGTTTGGTGGGCCGGCAGTGCAATAAAGGCTTTCATTCCGAAAATTGCGGGGCCGATCAAAGTTCTTTCTTACATACGTACATAATGTTATATGCGCAAACGGATAATTACGCTCATAATTGCAACCATACTGCTGTTATTACTTATTAAATTCTGCTCTTACCCGGCAGTCTCAAAGGATTATTACAACGATCCTGATGACTACGAAGATATCTGGGAGCTTGAAGGTGTACTTGAATTAAGCAAGCTTGCCGACAACGGATATCTCGCAATGTTCCCAACCGATGTCAGCCGGCTTGAAATTAAAGATTACCTTTGCAGACATGACCAATGTCTACCTCTCGGGGAAGGCTTTCAGCTTTTTATCAAAGTGAAATACGAGGATCGCAAGGAGTTCCTGGAAGAGAAGGAGCGGCTTGCCGCTCTGGACGCCTACGGAAAAAAGACATCCACAAAAACCAAGCTCACTCTCTACATGGCACAAGACGGTTTTCGCAGTTGCTACGAATACACGCTCATAGACGAGAAAGAGCAGACAGTCATTTATATTTATTTGACAGGTTTGCCCAAAAAGCAAATAGAATTTGATCATAAGTATTTGCCAGATAATTATAAGGATTACGGTTATTTTCCGGATTAACGATACAGGGTGTTTCCATGTTAAAGCAGGATCAAAAACCAAAGCAATATTCATAAAACAGGCGGCCTTCGAGCCGCCTGTTGACATTTTGTACCGTTTGTGATATAATATGTACAGCCAAGGTCTGCCACCCACTCCCTTACGGCAGCCTCAGCTAAAGCTACTCATACAAACGCTACTAACGCCGGATCGGCGCAAGCGGAAGCATTCTCGGGTATAATCTCTATGCTTATTGTGAGAATAATGCGGTTAACAAGGTTGATCTCAATGGAAACCTTGGAAAGCATTGGTGGAACAGTGTAAAAAATGTTGCCATAGCTATTAACGCAGTATTGTTTGTCATAACCCTAGGAAAGATATTTTTCACGGCAAAAGCAGTAAAAAAGTTCTTAAAGAAAAACAAAGACAAAATACTCCATCAAATAAGGGGCAAACTCATGTCTTTATTTGGGCCAAAGATCAAAGAATATTTGCGTGAAATAATTAGTTATGCTCTTGATCTTGCCGGAACAAGCATAGGAGAACTGATAGCCAAAGCTCTTGACTACGCAGACCCTTTGTGGGGTTTCAAAAGAAATAATAAGTATATATTCAATTAATGAGTTCTAAAATGAAAAAAGAATATTTTAAGTTGTATTTTCGATTCATCTTCGTGATGATCTTAATTTTTGTTTTGATGATAAGTTCATGGATCTCTTTGTTTATATCTATCTCTAACGGTGACAAAGCCAACACCATATACGACGCAATTCGTTCCATTGGGTTTGCAGTCGTTGCTCCCCCGTTTTTGCTGACAATGAAAGATTTGTTGGTGCGTATCAGATCGGAGCAAAAAGAAAATTACAGACTTAGAAGAGCAAAAAAGTATAAAATCACAAAAATAACGCACACAAAAAAAATATCTTATCCCGAAGCCCTTGCAAATGTGAGCTCTTTGACCCTAAAAAACATCGACTTCACATCTGCAAAAAAAATGCAACCAATAAAGCCGTTTGCTTTATCGGAAGGTAAAAAGGCAACTTGATTTCGCCATCAAGCAAAACACCTCTGATACAGGCGGCTTTCGAGCCGCCTGTTGACATTTTGTTGCATTTGAGATATAATGTGCTTGAAAGCAAGCGTCAGCCTCGCCACCCACTCCCTTGCGGCACTGAGGCTACTCACACACCTGCGATACAGACAAAATACCGCCAACAGCGCCATGCTGATAAAATATTGTTTTTTAAGGTATCAAAAGATGAAAAAATTTCTTCAGGTAATTGACATCATAGCCTGCATTTTGATTTGCCTGTCCATTGTTTTGATGCTGGTCGAGCTGTTTATTAAGGACAATTCCATGCTGGACCGTTCCGCGGAAATTGCAGGCGAAATTGGATCGGTATTATTAGGCGTAGTATTATTCTGGCCCGGATACGATGCAAAACCCAGCAACAAGGTTTTGTGCTTTTTTGCAGTTTTCCTTGCGATAGCATGCATCGTCACCTGGGTGGCGCTTTTCAGAGACATCATACTGTCAAACCTTGAACACCTGTCCGTAACCGCCTTTACCACGTTGCTTTTCTCATTGGCAACCGGAATTCTGATCCCTCTCTACATTTGGTATCGCAAAAAGTATCCCGACAATGAGGACTGCGAAAACATCAGCCTCTTATAAGAATTAATACTTTCAAAACCGTTAACGGAAAATGAAGGCTCAAGAGTAACAAGGCCTGACAGAGGAAAAAACTGCTTTGTCGGGCCTTCTTTTCTGTTTACGATCTGCGCAAAACAGCCGACTGACGAAAGGCTTTCCGTCCCCGCGACAAAATCCAAACAGAGGTGATAGCTTTGAAAATAGTTTTTTCGGCAAAGGTTCCGGAAGGCGAAACCTTGAAATTATCCCTGGGAAATCAAGAAAAACGTGTTGATACAGTCAATTCCGATGCCGTTTTTGAAATCAGCAACGCACTCCAAAACGACTTGACCGTTGAAAACACTGTCGACAGCCTACCCAAAGCTTTAGCAATATTGCTGTACGCGATCGCCCTCCCATTTCAAGGACTATACCATATACTGACCTTTGACACAGATATAATGAAATGGGATGCAAACGTGTGTGCTTATTTGTTTCGCGCAACATTCAAGCTTGAATCGGCATTAAAAGAAAAGTCCACGATAGTATATCACAACTCTTCTTGGGACAGTGTTAACAAGAAATGGACCTTGCCGGCGGTTTCATTGGACGGAATTCCCTGCGATAATATCTCGTTTACCCCAAATATCCCGGGCATAAGATCAGCATTTTTGAGAGTGCTTAGGGTAACTTTGTCCGTTTATCTTATCTTTTCGGCACTGTTCAGCTATTTGCTTTTTGCAGCCGTTTCCAAAAGTCTTACCGTTGCCATTGTTTTATTGTTGTTGATCATAACAGCAGGCACGGCTTTGGCTTTATATGCGGTATTTTATAATTACAAAAAGCTGAAAATATACGAAACGGCCGCAAGAACCTTCATATCTAAATAAACATCAAAATAATCCCAAAACAGGCGGCCTTCGAGCCGCCTGTTGACATTTTGTACCGTTTGTGATATAATATGTACGGTCAAGGTCTGCCACCCACTCCCTTGCGGCACTTCAGCCAAAGCGACTCATACAAACGCTGCCGCCCGTAAAGCGGTGCAAGCAAAAACATTCTCAGATATATTAGACGGAAAATGGGACGGCTATTTTAACACAAATAGTTTCAAACCAAAACTCGATTTAACGAAAGATTACTGATTTTTATGGATTTATTTCTTTTTTTATAAAGAACAACATTGAATTTTTATGTCTGTCCATACCGCTCATAACCACGGCCGTATGTTTCAAAATATTAAAGATCTCCATCAAGACAACGTCAATTATTTTACTGCTTTCCCTGCTCAGCAATACTTTTTTCGTGCTGAAATACGGAAAATTTGATTTGAATTCCATAGAACATTTCTTCCCCTATTTGGCTTCTTTCCTTTGGTTATTTGCAGAATATCTGCTTGAAAAATCGAAAGAAAAAGAGACAAACGAGATAATAGACAAGGAAGAAGCCCGTAAATACCTTGTTACATCAATTCAGGTCAACAGGAAAATAACCGACATAGAAAACATTTCAACATTTTTGAAACAAGGATCCATTAAAAACAGCTCTGCGAGAAAAATAAAAAGCCGATCATTGAAGCCTACGAGAAGGATAAATAATTAGACCTTGAAACAAACAATACGGCAAATGTTTGGATCTTTATTTACAGAGAAAGGCAAAGCCGCCTCAAAGCAGTTAATTGCTTTGAGGCGGCTTTTTATTGATCAAAGAACAATTCAGCCTCGCACAAAGCCAAAAAACCTTGCAAAAAAGCAAAAAAAACAGTATAATCTAATCAGTACATACGGCCGAAATACAAATAAAGAACGATAGCGTGAAAATTCATCATCCAAAAGACTTGACTTCGCTTGTTTGCGCACAAACTTTCACTGAAAACGGGTCACTGCCCGTTTTTGTCGGCTGCACCGACACAGCCGAGCCTCAACACTATTTATGCCGCCGCTTGGCGGCGGAATGGAGATCACCATGAAAAGATTTTTCTGCCTTTTTCTTTCTCTTGTTATGCTTGGCTCCGTCGTCAGTATTACGGGTGCTTCTTTTGACGTCTCAGAGACCATCTCCCCTAACGGCACCGTTGAACTGAAAACCATCATTGATCTCAGCACCTCCGGTGTATCCCCGGCAGGCGATGCCTTCCACGGAAATCATCAAACGAGAACAGTTCACACCTCCCACGGCGATTACAACGCATACGTAACCGGCACTTACGTAAACAGAGTCGGAAAAACGATAAACCAATGGTCCATCATAAAGGTCAACGCCGAGGACGGCACAGCAGCGGTAATATTTACAGGTGAACAGCAGTATGACTCAAGCCAGGTTTCTCTTCTCGTGGACAAATACGAAAACGTTTGGGCTGTTACAACAAACTCTTACGGCACCTACGGTGAGGGCCTTTATCTCTCGGCAAGCAAGGTCGATGCAAAGACCGACACGGTAACAACCTACAAAGATTCGGCATACGAAAGCTACCATAAGGGCTGCGGATACGGTATGAGCTTCTACGATCCTTATAACGAGCGAATTATATGTATGCACGCAGGCGGAGACTACGTTTCCGGCTCCGAAGAAGGGGATCCCTCAGCTGGACTATCTTTGATATTAAAACCGAAACCTGGGACGAAAACATCTATTCCGTTTTGATACCTGCGCGCCACTGCTATTTCTACGGAAGCGTTGACAAAAACGGCGGACTTATGATCATGGGTCAAAGAGATGTACTTGCATCATCTCTGGGGTATCCGGAGGTTGGAAATAACAACGGTCTTACCAATGCGGACTATCAGGTCATGGAAATAATAGGCGTAAGCCGCTGGGCAGCCGACTATTGCTGGGATGCGCTGGATCTTTACTATATTCCGGACATTTACGAAGAAAAGGCTTACAGCTATTCCATCGCAGAGGCAGACTACTCCCACGTTCAGGGTACACCGTCACAGCGCTCCATGTTCTCGTACAGAATGTCTAATTACTATCCCACGAACCAAAACAACAACGGCGGCGACTATTTGTGGACAGAAACTGATGATGGAAGAACCCTGCTCCACATTACATACAACTCCGGCCTTACCCAGGCAGCAATGGATCGCTCTAAAGCGATCACCAGCACATGGTATCACCAGGTTTGGGATATAACGGATCCCACGGCAGCCCAAAAGATTTATTCTGCTCCCATCACCATTGACGGTGCGGTTGCCGATGATGTTCAGTTAGGCTACGGAATGTGTTTCCGTCTCTACAGGGATGTAAGCGGCGATATGTATCTCATCTCAAGCTTCAAAGACTCGGTAAGCGTTTATTGCATAACCGAAAGCGACGGCGGATATGTTTATAATAAAGTCGGCGATACCGTAGATCTGAACGATTCATCAAATATCATAAACATCTCTTCTCACCGCGGAGGCTCCGTAGAAAGCAATACCATCAATTTGCTTTACAGCTCATCAGGGAAGTATATGTTTGCACAGATCACCGTGGATTACGGCGGACCCGACCCGGAGCCGTATTTGAAGGGCGACCTGAATAAAGACGACCAGCTGTCTGCCTCAGATCTGAACCTTCTTATCCGTATCGTTGCCGGAGCATTGGCAGATAGCTTGCCGGAGGTCTCCGATTTCAACTCAGACGGCGTATTATCATCAAAAGACGTAAATATGCTCAAAAAAGCGCTCTCGGGGCAATAAAGAAAAACGGTAAAAAATCACCAAAACCTATTGACAAAGAAAAAACACGGTTGTATAATCTTAACATCAATAAAGGCTGTGACGAAGACGGCAAAAGGCAAAAGGTATTGCAGAGAGCCTGCGGTGGGTGCAAGCAGGTATACGGTGCCATGCGCTATCCCTTCCGAGCCGGGAGCCCGAAAAATTCTGAGTAGGCGCTCTCCGTAAGCAGTGCGGCGTAACAGCACAGGGCTTGTTTGAGCCCATAAGTGGCACGTTTCGTGCAATTTGAGTGGTACCGCGGGTTTTACAGCTCGTCTCAAAGCTTTTTTGAGGCGAGCTTTTTGTTTGCCTCAGCAAAATCACTCTTTTTCTCCTAAGAAAGGAAACATCACTATGGAAAAAAACATGACAGCGGTTATTGCAGAAGTAGCGCAGCGTATCAAAGCCCTCAGAGAAAGCTGCGAAGTGAGCGAGGAGGAAATGGCGGCCTGTACCGGAGTTTCCACAGAAGCTTACCGTGAGCTTGAAGCAGGAAAAAGCGACTTCTCCTTTACATTCATTTACAAATGCGCTTCCAGATTGGGAGCCGACCCCACAGATATCCTTAAGGGCCAGAGCCCCACTCTTTCCGCGTACACGGTAAACCGCGCAGGCGAGGGCCTTCCCATCGCGCGCCGTCGGGGCTTTGACTATAAAAACCTTGCCTATATGTTCAAGGATAAGATCGCTGAGCCCTTCTACGTTACCGCACGCTACAGCGAGGAAGAGCAGAATACAAAGATCAAAACAGCTACCCACGCAGGTCAGGAGTTCGACATAGTTCTCTCCGGCTCCCTTAAGGTATGCGTTGACGGAAAAACAGAGATCCTCTCCGAGGGCGACTCGATCTATTACGATTCATCTCTCCCCCACGGAATGATCGCCGCAGGCGGCAGAGACTGTAAATTCCTTGCCATTGTTATGAACCGCGGAGATGCTGTTTACGACATGACGGAAGACACAGAGCCTGCAGCAGAAAAGCAGACCGCGCTTCACGCTCTTCCCGAAGACCCCGTTTCTGCGAACTTTATCAGCTGTACCGAGGATGAGAACGGTGTTCTCACAGATATCAGCTTCAAGGACCTGGATAAATATAATTTCGCTTACGATACCGTTGATGCTATCGCAAAAAAATGCCCCGACAAGGTGGCCATGATCCATTTGGACAGAGAAAAGAATTGCCGTCGCTTCACCTTCAGCGAGATCAGCAAGCTTTCCGACAGATGCGCAAATTATCTTCGCTGCAAGGGCGTTCGGGAAGGCGACCGCGTTATGCTGGTGCTTAAGCGCCATTGGCAATTCTGGGTGGCTATCCTTGCCCTTCATAAGCTGGGGGCAGTAGCAATCCCTGCAACTCATCAGCTGGTAGAGCACGATTTTGTTTACCGATATGATGCGGCAGGAGTGAGCGCGATCATCTGCACAGGAGACGGAGAAACCCATATCCATGCGAAAAACGCGGCAGAAAAGGCAAAGGAGCCTGTGAAGCTGTTTATGGCAAACGGCCATTCCGAGGGCTGGATGGATTTTGACAGCGAATTCTGTACATATCCCGAAGGCTTTGAAAGAGTCGCCTCTGCCTGCGGTCAGAATCCCATGATTATGTTCTTTACCTCAGGAACCACAGGTTATCCCAAAATCGCGGCCCACAGCTTCACATACGCCATAGGTCACTATATCACCGCCCGCTACTGGCACAACGTTGATCCAGAGGGAATCCACTTTACCATCTCCGACACGGGATGGGGTAAGGCTCTTTGGGGTAAGCTCTACGGTCAGTGGCTTTGCGAGGGTTGCGTTTTTGCATACGATTTCGATAAATTTGATGCAAACGATATCCTTCCCCTCTTCAAGGAATACGGCATCACTACCTTCTGCGCACCACCCACCATGCTCCGCTTCTT
>SVQJ01000160.1 GCA_015065395.1 Oscillospiraceae bacterium | reverse complement strand
CGACGAGCCCCGAAAAACGAAATCTGCATCCTTCTCGACAGTCCGAAGCAGCTTGTCGATAACTTTATCGACAAGCTCGCGCACAAAATGAACTTGTTCATTTTGTGCGCGAGCTTGTTTTTATGGTCTTCTTTTCTTTTTGGATTTTTTTATTCTTCGGAAGATCAATTCAGAATATTACGGTGATCTTTGTGCCCTCTCCCTCGCGGCTTTCAAGACCGATGCGTGCAGAATGGACGCTTGCTCCGTGCTTAACTATCGAAAGCCCAAGCCCAGTGCCTCCCACGGCGGATGAATGACTCTTATCTACCCGATAAAACCGTTCAAATACCCGATCCTGATCCTCCTTAGGGATGCCGATGCCTGTATCCTCAACGAAGAGAACGGGATGAGAGTCTATATTAAAGACTCGAAGCTGTACGGTTCCCCCGGGGCGGTTATACTTTATTGCATTATCGCAAAGATTGTATACCATTTCGGTTATAACAGAATATATGCCCCAAAGCTCTGCTTTTTCGCCGACAACCGACAAGGAAACGCCGCATTTTTTTGCAACGGGCATTAGCCTGTCTGCCACGCTTAATGCTACGGCATACAGATCCACGGTTTCCTTTGACATATCAAGGGCATTTTCATCAAGCTGGGAAAGCTTCATAATATCGCTTATGAGCGTTATAAGCCGTCCCGATTCCTGATGTATATTCTCGGAAAATTTCTGCATATCCTCGGTTCTTACCAAGCCGTTCATCATCATCTCAGATATACCGTAGATCGATGTGAGGGGAGTCTTCAGCTCGTGAGAAACATTGGAGGTAAACTCTCTTCTCATAGATTCACGCCTGCTCTTTTCCGTTATATCAAGAATGAGCAAAACCGCTCCGTTCACCTCTTCATCTACGAAAACAGGGTTTGCAAGCACCTGATATACCTTCTTAGACTGCTTTATCTCCGCTTCCGCATTGTTTCCTTCCACGCAGGAACGCACTACTCTGATAAACTCTTCGTTATCGCTGAACTTTAGAACGCTCCCCATGATAAACGAGGCTCCCGCATCCAAAAAATCCATGGCAGCCTTGTTATAGGTGATAACATCACCATTCTTATCTAAAAGAATAAGCCCCTCGGACATATTCTCGGTTATGGTCAAAAATTCCTCCTGACGGCGTTTTAAGTCTCCCATCTGAAGCTCTATCAAACGATTTTGCCTTGACACCTTGCGAACCAATGGCGATATTTCCGCATAAGGAGACTCTACATTCACGCCCTCCGTATCAAGCTCGTTTATCGGCTTTACTATCTTTTTTGAAAGAGATGAGGCAAGTATCAGCGACAAAAGAGTTGCAACTGAGAGAATCGCCAGCATAGGAAAAATCAGGGGCGCTATTACTCCTCCCACAGAGTACAGCTCTGCGGAAACACGAAGAACCGTATCGTTTTCAAGCCTTTTGGCATAATACAAGGTATGCTTTGTCAATGTATATGAATAGCGGCGGCTTTCACCGCTCCCACTTTGGAACGCCTCTATGATCTCCTCCCTGTCGGCATGGTTCTCCATTTCCTCGGCTTTTTTTTGATTGTCAAAAAGCACAGTGCCGTCCCTTGAGATCAAAGTTAAACGCTTTGGGGTATCAACGCTTTTCATATATTCCGCACCGGAAAGCTCAACGCCTGCGGCAAGATATTCCGCCTCTCTTTCAACCTCACGGGCAAGACGGTTGTTGAAGAAAGGATATGCAACACCCAGAATCAGAAGTATGCAGCAAAAGAATGTTATAAATGAGGCAAGGAAAATGGAATTAAAAATTCGTTTCTTCATATTATCACCGTTCAGTCTGCTATTTTATAACCTATACCGCGCACGGTTTCGATAAGCTCTCCGCACTCACCAAGCTTTTGGCGAAGAGTTCTGATATGTACGTCCACTGTGCGGTTTTCTCCGTCAAATTCAAATCCCCATATTCTTTGAAGGATCTGATCACGGGTGAAAACCAATCCTCGGTTTGCAACAAAAAGGCAAAGAAGCTCAAACTCCTTGAAGGTAAGAAGTATATCCTTTCCGCAGGCACGGACGATATGCTTTTCCGGGCAAACATAAAGCTCCCCCACAGTGTATCCGTCCTTTGACTTTTCCTCACCAAGACGCCTCAACAGGGCTTTGATCCTGGATATAAGCTCCATTATACCGAATGGCTTTGAAACATAATCATCTGCGCCGCTATCAAGGCCGAGCACCTTATCATACTCTGTGGTGCGTGCAGTAAGCATGATCACAGGCACCCTTGCGGTGTCGTTTCTTTGACGGAGCTTTTTCAAGACCTTGATCCCATCCTCTTCGGGAAGCATAACATCCAAAAGCACTAAGGAAGGGATCTCCGCCTCCAGCGCCCTCCAAAAATCCGAAGGCTTTTCAAATCCTCGGGTCTCAAAGCCGGAATTATTAAGAGCATATTCAACGAAATTTCTTATACTCCCATCATCCTCAAGCAAATATATCATAAAGAGCAGCTCCTTTCATTTTTCTTTACGACTACAGTATATATCGTTTCCTTCCTTTTTTCAAGGATTTTGCAGAATGTGAATCACTTTCGGGCAGAATAACGATAAGCAATGAAATTATTTAACATAGATTTAACACAAATACGATTTCGTATTTAACCTTGATCGTTTATCATCATACACGAAAGGCGAACATTCGCCAAAATAAAACAAAACTTTCTCAGATTGAAAGGAAGGGATATATCAGTGGATATTCTCGGTCTTATCGGCGGTCTTACCCTGTTCCTCTACGGAATGCACGTTATGGGCGATGCTTTGGAAAAGCGCGCGGGCAACAAGCTCAAAGCCATCCTTGCAAGCATGACCTCCAATCTTTTTAAGGGATTTTTCCTGGGTCTCGTCGTTACCGCGGTGATCCAGTCCTCATCTGCCACTACCGTTATGGTGGTCGGCTTTGTTAACTCAGGCATAATGACCCTGAACCAGGCCGTTGGCGTTATTATGGGTGCAAATCTCGGAACTTCCATTACATCATGGATCCTTTCACTCACCGGGGTGAGCGGCTCCGCATGGTACATTCAGATCTTCAAGCCTGCTTCCTTTGTCCCCGTTCTTGCACTCATCGGTATTATCTTCTTCATGTTCGTAAAGAAGGCTAAGTACAAGGATACAGGACTTATTCTCGTCGGCTTTGCAACCCTCATGTTCGGTATGGAAATGATGAGCGACGCCGTCTCTGGTCTTGGTGATATGCCTGCTTTCAAGAACATTTTTCTCTTATTCGGTTCCAATCCCATTCTCGGCGTACTTGCAGGCGCTGTCATCACAGCTATCATACAGTCCTCCTCCGCATCCGTGGGTATTCTCCAGGCACTCACACTGGCTAAGGGAAGCACTATAACCGTCGGTGCCACTCTCCCCATCATAATGGGTCAGAACATCGGTACCTGCGTTACGGCAATGATATCCTGCGTCGGCGCATCCAAAAACGCCCGCCGCGCCGCATTCATCCATCTCACCTTCAACACTTTGGGTACCCTCATTATCCTCCCCGTATATTGGATACTCGATCTGACATTCGGATTTGCATTCACCGATATGATCGCATCCCCCTTGACTATCGCTATCTGCCACTCGATCTTCAACATCCTGGCAATCGCTATCCTTCTTCCCCTTAACAAGGTCATCGTTAAAATTGCAACAGCTCTTGTCCAAGACAAAAAGGGTGAGGACAGAAAGACTGAGCTTCTCGACGAGCGCCTCCTTGCAACCCCTCCCGTAGCTATCGAAAGAAGCCGCGTCGTTGCAGTTTCCATGGCTGAGATCGCAGTTAATTCCCTTAAGGAATCCATCTCTCTCTTTGACAAATACGACGAAAATCTCTACGAAAAGATCCGCGAGGATGAGAACCGCGTGGATATGTACGAGGATAAGCTGGGCACATATCTTGTCAAGCTTACAAGCCAGAGTCTTTCCGAGCAGGACAGCATAGAAGCAAACAAGCTTCTCCACGTTATCGGAGACTTCGAGCGTATATCCGACCACGCTCTCAATATTGCCGCTTCCGCAGAAGAGATCAACGATAAAAAAATCGAATTTTCCGGTGAGGCTAAAAAGGAGCTTGCTACCCTTATGAGCGCTATCAACGAAATTCTTGATATAACTCTCCAAAGCTTCTCCGGTAACGATCTCGACCGTGCCGTTATGGTTGAGCCCTTGGAGCAGGTCGTTGACAGCCTTAAGGAAACTCTTAAGAAACGCCACATCAAGCGTCTTACAAAGCAGGA
>SVQJ01000159.1 GCA_015065395.1 Oscillospiraceae bacterium | reverse complement strand
CTTTTGCCTTGCATGATTCAGCTAAACCCATTTCTTAAAGTTTTTTGCCAAGCTTTTTTACAAAAAAGCGACCGTTTTTCCTTTATAAACCGTAATTTGATCAGCAATATTAAAGCCCATTGCATAGGTGAATTGATCTTTGCAATGGCTTTTTAGAGAAATGGAATGACCTACATTAATTTTTGTTTTTTATAATGCATAAAAAGACTGGAATGGAACAAAAAGCGGAGAATCAGTATATGAAAAAATGATGGTAGGCACATTTTCAGTGTCTACCATCATTTTATAATTTCGTGCGTTTTGCACAGCCATTCTCTTATTTAATAACCTTTGCGAGAACGAGGATCACGAGAATGATACCGATGAGGCAATAAAGGTCAACGATAGCACCGATGATACCGAGAACGATTCCGAGGATAGCGCCGAGCACGGGGATCTTAGTGATAATACCGAGAAGGCCGAGAACGATACCGAATACCACTGCTGCTACTATGTAAATAACGAGGGAAACGATGAGAGCGTTATCCTTATTTTCCTTAAAGGAAAGAGGGAAAAACTTCTTAAGTGCGTCCATTTATTCAAACTCCTTTACTGATTTTAAGCCTTCGCAGAATGCGTCGGCAACATATAGATATTATACTGTCGAGAAAAAAGCTTGTCAAGGTCCGGAGTGGATTTTTACAGCTTTTTTACACTTGTTTGAAAAAGCCTGAAAAAGTTGAATTCAGAACTTTTTCAGGCTTTTCTAATTGTTTTTCAAATGAAAGAGCTATTTCTTTCTTGCAAAAATAATGAATTTACTGAAAAAGTAATTCATTATGACAACGATAACAGCGAGGAATATCTTTGCGATGAACTGTCCGGATATGGTAACGAAAAGAATGTCCAAAGAATACTTACCGAATCCGAGAGCATCCACAAAGAGCCACATTCCGAATTCCTCAACTGCGAAGCTGAAAACTCTTGCAACGAGAAATTCGCTGAATTCTTTTGCAAGGACAGCAGCGGCAAAGCTTTTTGATCGGAAAACGAAAAGCTTATTTGTGATATATGCAAAGAGAACCGAAATGATCCAGGCAATGGCGTTGCTGATGAGGTACATTTTTTTGCCCAAAACGATATTGAACATACCGAAGGCAACAAAATTCACCAATGTGGTAAGCACACCGAAAACGATGTACACAATCAGCTCTCTGTGCTTTTGTATAATATTATTTGTTTTCTTCATCGTCTGTATTCAAATAAGCCTTCACAATATAGATTGGGCGGTTTTTCACCTGAACGTACATCCTTGCGAGATACTCGCCGATGATTCCCAAAAAGAAAAGCTGTAATCCGCCGAGGAATAGGATGAGGGTGACCGTTGTGGCATAACCGGGAACATTGATCCCGAATGAAATCTTTTGTATCAGTACGACGATGAGATAGCAAACCGAGCAAATAGAGAAGAAAAAGCCTATAATGGTTGCGAGCTTCAGGGGCATTGTTGAAAACGACAGTATGCCTTCCATTGCATATTTGAAAAGGCTTTTAACGCTCCATTTGGATTCGCCGCTTTCTCTTTCGGCAACCTTATATGGGATATATTTGGTATTAAAGCCAACGTAGCTGAACAGACCCTTTGAAAAACGGTGGAATTCGCTCATTTGTAATATGGCTTCGACCATGGGTCTTTTCAAAAGGCGAAAATCGGATGCGCCGTTCACAAAAACAACATCGGAGATCTTATTGATGATCTTATAGAACATGGATTTTATCCATGAGATTAGCTTATTTTCCTTGCGCTTTTCCTGGAAGGCGGTTACGCAATCAAGATCGGGATCGCTTTCCAGGACCCCAAGCATTTCCACAACGACCTCCAGTCTTTGCTGCAGATCTGCATCGATAAGGCAAACAAGGTCTCCCGTTGCTTTCTGAAGGCCGGCGTAGATCGCTGCCTCCTTGCCGAAATTTCGGCTGAAGGAAACCACTTTT
The DNA here is from genome assembly GCA_015065395.1 of Oscillospiraceae bacterium. Classification (GTDB taxonomy): domain Bacteria; phylum Bacillota; class Clostridia; order Oscillospirales; family CAG-272; genus Avispirillum. Next base: position 2,325 of record SVQJ01000159.1, on the reverse strand, counting down.
ATGTTATGGGTATCCTTATTATTTGCATATATTTCCTTCAGCTTCAAAAGGGTCTTATCTGCACTTCCGTCGTTTACGAAGACGAATTCATAATCTGAAATGCTGTTTGCAGAAAAAACCGTATTTACCTCGGAAAAAAACTTTTCAACATTTCCTTCTTCGTTATAACACGGAATTATTAACGATAGTTTCAATTTAATTTACTCCTTATCAAATTCTTCAACCCATTTATCAAATTCCGAATAAGATATGAATCTGAATTTGATATCAGGGGCGATTCCGTGAAACAGCTTGTATCTTTCTGTCCACGGCTCTGCATCGGGATTTCCTACCCACACATAAGAGTTATACGGCAAGGTGCATACCGTAACGGTATCATAGCCTGCATCGATCTGCTTTTGGACGTATTCATCCCTCTTCACCTCATAGGAATGGATCGTGGAATATATGCTGAACAAAGATATCAGCAAAGCACCGGAAACTGCACAGAATGAAGCGCCAAGGCATTTCTTTGCATCTTCGGTGAGAACTGTGCTTTGGTGAATATATATGAAAAGAACAGCACAGGCGCCGATAAGCAACATATAGGGAGGGAAGAATCAACGAGGACCTATGGGATTAACGATGGTGAGGGGAGCTATGAGTATCGGTATGCCGATAAGCAGGAGCAGTGCCTGGAATTTATATTTTGCAACGGAGACGCAACAAAGCACCGTAACTGCTATGGTGAGGCAATAGATCAATGCTATCGCGGCAAAGAAATATACCGATATCTTATCTGCGTTTGGTTTGCCCAAGCCCATGATCCAATATGAAAAATTGTTCTTTGTAAAATTATAAAGTATGAGATAAGATTCAGGCAAACGGAGGTGAGCGCTACGCGTTTGAGAGCTTTATTATTGCTTTCGCGCACCCAAAGGGCATAGGTTATGATGCAAAGAACGCTTAGTATGAGAAGCACGATAAGATTGTTCTGGAAAAACTCCTGGAAAATGACTTTCGTATGGGAGAGGATAGTTTCTTTCAAGTTCATGCCCATTCCCGTGGAGCGGTAAGGATCGGTACCTTCTGAGATGGAGCGATATGCGGAATTTGAGAACATCACCACGGCACCTATCACGCTGCTTACGAAATGGGCTATATGGGTGATGAAAAGCTTTTTGTACTTTATAAGTGAAAAACCGATGATCAGTGCTGATATCGCTATATTATACAGTGTAACGTTCTACATAAACAAAGCGGAGACGAAGCCTATCAATGCTGACAGTATTGCGATCGACCAATGATATTTCGGAATGCCGTCTTCAAATATGTTTTTTATGAGGATGAAGTACAGCATAGTCATGAGTATGGGAGGAACATAATTTGTATAACCTGAGGTCCATACTATGGATTGTACGAAAATGGATAAAGGAGAACTGCTGTAAAAGCAACGCCGAGCAGGCTCTTTGACTTGGAAAAAAGGCGAGGGAAGATGCAAATGCTCATGAGTGATGCGCTTATAACGAAGATCCTCAGAATATTGCTTCTGGTGAGAATCAATACCAGCAGGTTGCCGGCATATCTTCCGTTATAGCTTTCAAATCGTGTTTCTAATCTGTCAAGACCGATCTCGGATCCCCATGCCCAGTCATCTCCGGAATAAGGGAAAAGCAGAACAAGAATAGAAAAAACTGCAAACAATACAAGTGAAAAAGAAAGTAACCTTTTGGTTGACATTGTAAAAAAATTTTTTGAACATTTTATGCTCCTATGCGCTAACCGATATGAATCATACTTTTATGACAAACTAATCTACAATATTATTATATCTGTAAAACAACAATAATCAAGTATTATTTGGAATTTATTGAATGGTGTTCAGTTGCGGCAGCAGGAATGATCGGTATCGTTTCATCTTGCGTGTTGATCGATCTTTGCGCCGCAATAACCGCAGAAGCTTCCCTCAACATCGGCACCGCATTGTTGACAAAACTTAGTCTTGGGTGCTTCTGCATTAAAAAGTGGGGATTCGGGCATTGCTTTGCGGGAGCGCTTCTTTTTGACGATGATAAAGACGACCAATGCAATAACTGCCGCTGCGGCGGCGATGATTGCCCACATTATGTAATCAGATGTTGTTATAATTGTATTATTTCCCATACATTGCCTCGTTCTTGACTGTTATATTTGATAGCTTTATTTTACTGTTTTCATTGTTGATTGTCAATGCTGTTCAAAGGAAAATCCCCGCCGATCTCGGCGGGGATTTCAGACTGTCGAAAAAGGCGCAGAACGCAGAAAAGTCATAGCAAAGCGTGACAAAAAACAAACTCTGCCGATTAA
>SVQJ01000158.1:3275-4309 GCA_015065395.1 Oscillospiraceae bacterium | reverse complement strand
TGTTTTTATTCTACCATAAAGGGGGTCTTTTTTCTATTGTCCGTTTTTACTGGACTTGTGCATTCTTCGGAGGTTTTTTTGCTTTTCGTTTTTCGGGTCTCTGTCGTACCTTTGTACGCCGACGAGCTCCGAAAAACGAAATCTGCATCCTTCTCGGCAGTCCGAAGCAGCTTGTCGATACTTTATCGACAAGCTGAGCCCCCCTGAAAATCAGGGGGGCTCTTAGGATTTACATTGATAATTATTCTACCGTATGTTACGGTCGCGGTTCTGATCCTGCCGCTATACATTCAGCCTTGGCAAAATCTCTTATACACGGCAAATGCATCGTAAACGGGGGTATACTCTCCCGATGCGTGAGCCGTTACAAGGATATACTGAGGGAAAGTATAATCAGCCTCGTCCTCCCTGCAATTTGCGGCAAAGGAGCAAAGACAATTCAAGGCTTCGTTAGTATACCCGGTCTTTCCGCCTTGGATATACAGCCCCTCCACCTCTTCGCCAGTCATTCGTGAAAACATGGTGCTTGTGAGCTGGATGCCTTCGGGATGCTGGGCGGTGGGAGCGGTGGTATATCTGTACGTTGAGAGTATCTTTTTCATAAACGGATCGGAGACAGCGTATTCCAAAATGATCGCCATATCGTGGCAGGTGGAATAATGATCCGGATGATGAAGACCGCTCGCCGTGACGAAATGGGTGTTTTTGAGGCGAAGCTCCTCCACCTTTGCATTCATAAGCTCGGCAAATCCCTCTTCGCTTCCGCCAACAAGCTCTGCAAGAGCATTGGTGGCATCTCCTCCCGAGGGGAGGATAGCTCCGTAGAGAAGATCTCTTGCGGAAACGATCTCTCCGAATTTGAAGCCTGCAACGGAAGCGCCTGCAAGATAAAGCTCATCCAGCATTTCCGTTTCAAAGGTATAGAAGGTCTTATCAAGATCCGAAATATTTTCGTATGCCACTATAAGGGTCATCACCTTTGTCATAGAGGCAGGATATATCTTCTGATCGCCGCCCTTTGAAGCTATGACCTC
>SVQJ01000158.1:0-3265 GCA_015065395.1 Oscillospiraceae bacterium | reverse complement strand
CTCCCTTATCAAGATCCACAAGTATACCGTAATCACTGGTGATATTAAGAACCGTGCTGTCATCGGTATATTCCGAGTATGTAGGAAGAGATGTATCAAAGGTCTCCAGGGGCTCCGTGTTTAAGAGAACGTTGTTCTTTCCGTGATACTGATCTCTTTCCCTTTTTGTGCAGGACTGGACCGCAAATATGACAACGGCAACCAGCACGATAACAAGAAGGACAGCCGCGAGGATAACATTGCGGCCGAGAATCTTCTCCGAGGCCAGAGAGGGTCTTGTGCCTTCGTTCTTCCTTTGGACTTTCATGGCATTGGGTGGAAGGGGTCGGCGCACGGGACGCTCACGGTTTTCACCGCTGCGGTTTTGGGCAGCACCGTTTCTTTGGGGGCGCATTTTTACGGGAGATGCTGCAGGACGGCCGACGTGCCGACTGCCTGGGTCGCGAGGGTCAAATTCGTTCATACAGATCTCCTTTCAAAAAAACTACTCCCATTTTACACTAATTGCGCCTTTCTGTCAACCGTAATGTGTATTTCTTTGAGATCTTCAGTTTTTTTGATATCAGAATCCAAGCCGATTTGAAGTTTTTACGGATAGATACCGTCTCTTCTGGAGCCGTCTTGATAGATCTGGATCATGGGGTTCTCCTCAAAATTGCAGGTTTCCGGAACATTATACATATCGCTGGAGAATGCGGTCATATCGTATTCCACCATCTTGTTATACATCCATGTGTATCTTTCCTTATACAGCTCGACGTTGGCGGCGTTAACATACCAATCGGTATGTACAGCGGAAAGTGCCATGAAATCACAACAGACCATGAGATACTCCAAGCGCTCGACCTGCTCGGGTCTCTCTGCCTTTTCCAGAGCACTTTCAAGCAGACCTCTCATTTCTTCGTAGTTCTCACCAAGATAATCGTAGGAATACATATCGCCGGGTCGGTCAAAGTTGTTGACAAAGCAGGTACCGCATTTATCTCCTGCCTCTGTCTGCATTTGGATATATTTGAATATCTCCTCATAGCCGCCGCCGTAATAGATATACAAAAACTCCTTCATCTCGGTGTTCCATTCATCATAGGTCATTTCGGTATCCCACATAAGCTGAGTTACCATATAAGCCTTCAAGGCCTCAAAGCCATAGCCTGAGCCCTCGTAGTTTCCTTCGTAATAAAGGCCGGTAACGTTGCACTCATCCATAAGATACTTGGAATTGAAATAAAGATTGGGGATATTGGGAGTATCCATAAAGAGATAATGATAGTTTACGGGGTATATCCAGAACCAAAGCTCGGCACCTGTTTTTTTACAGGCATCGCCCCAATACTTGAGAGCAGCAAGGTCGGAATCGTTCCTCATATTGTTGAGCTGACCGCCTTTTTCGTAACAATCCTCCATGCCGAGAATGTGGTTGTCACAGCTGACGCCGCAATATTGCAACGCAAGATTCTCATGGGGAAGGATGCTGTAAGGAATATCCTTGGCATAGATTATTCCGTACAGGCGCACTCCCGGATACAGCTTCTGTGCTTCAATGCAGGCCCTGTTGTAAAGATTGACGCAAAGGCCGGAATAACCCTCTCCGGGAATGCCTCTCTTTTCGTTGCCTTGGGAAATCAGATTGCAGTTACGGCAGGTATGATAATTCTGGTTATCACATATTGAGAAGGAGAAGAGAGTTATTCCCTCTTCTATCTTGGGATCGATATGTCCCCAGCTCATGACCATGCGGTTGCAATCGATCATACCCTCGAAAAGAATCTTAAAAACCTCATCATCGGTAGCACAGGGCTGCCATGAGTATTGCTGAGAGTCCATATTTTCGCCGGACGCCATTTTAGCGGCATATCTGTCTGCCAAGCTCATCTCTTCAGCGTTTTCGGGCATGGTTCCCGTTCCCATCTGCCAATAATAGCCTAAGGAATGAGCATTGCCGTACATATCACCGGTGAGATAACCGAATCTTTTTTCGTTATATGAATAAAGATAATATCCGTTGAGCTTATGTGCGAAATAATGGTTGAGAGCACCGTCTATGGCATAGGTCTGCTTTGTGAAACGAACCGTGAGCTTCGGTATGATCTCAACGCTTGTTCCCTCGGGGATATCTCTGACTCTTGCCTTGTAGACGAAAGTCTCACTGTCTGAGAAGAAACGAACGCCCAGATAGTTTTCTATGATCTCGTAAACGGCATACATATTACCGCGCAGGGTTCCGTAGATATTGAGGTTTCCGTCCACAACCTCGTATTTCATGCCGTCGTAACCGAGAGTTCTTCCGTACTCGTCATCCTCATAGGAAAGAGAATTAAAGCGAATGGCATATTCGGTCTCACACGAGCCGTAGGAAACGGGGATCTCAACACCGGTCAGATAACGGATATACTTGAAAAGCAGACGGTAAGCGATATAGGCATTGTCCTCGTCTGTTGTTCCTTCGGGGAGAACGAACGAATACCGTGATATATCGTTACCTGCGATGGTAAGCTTATAAAGCATCTTTCCGTCGCCGTAGTCCTCGGGAGAGGCAGCACCTGAGAGACAAAGCTTTATGTAATAAAGATCCTTTGCATCAAACTCGCAGTCAGCATTGAAGTCTGATGCATCGGGATTCATCTCATAGCCCTCAAGACCCTTAATATTGGCGGTCATGAACAAAGCGTCCTTGGCATCCACACTTTTGTCATCGTTAACGTCGCCCAATGAAAACGAATCATCGCAGACAAAATCCTGATACAAATAGATCTCATACTCTGCGGCGACCGCTAAAGAAGAGGCGGCCAGCATACATAATGCCAAAGCCAATGACATGAGCTTTTTAATCATTTTTATCATCCTTTCAGTTTATATCTGTGCAATAAATATATATGAAAATTCATTAATTGTCAATAAAAAAGCAAAATCAGTTTTTATTTTCACACTCTGTTTATTCAGACTGTCGAAAAAGGCGCAGAACGCAGAAAAGTCATAGCAAAGCGTGACAAAAAACAAACTCTGCCGATTAAATAGACTGAAATTATAATTCACAAAAGCCATAAGAGCCCCCTGTTTTTCCAGGGGGCTCAAGCTTTTCGTTTTTCGGGTCTCTGTCGTACCTTTGTACGCCGACGAGCCCCGAAAAACGAAATCTGCATCCTTCTCGGCAGTCCGAAGTAGCTTGTCGATACTTTATCGACAAGCTGACAGACTGTCGAAAAAGGCGCAGAACGCAGAAAAGTCATAGCAAAGCGTGACAAAAAACAAACTCTGCCGATTAAAT
>SVQJ01000157.1 GCA_015065395.1 Oscillospiraceae bacterium | reverse complement strand
GTCGGAGGAAACGATGTCCTCTTCGTTGTAACCGAAGGATTCGCTTGCTGCAGCCTTCATAGCAGCGTTGATGCCTTCCTTAGTAACGTTTGCACCCTTAACAACTGCAACGAGGATAGTTGTGGAACCTGTGCAGGTGGGAACTCTCTGAGCGGAACCGATGAGCTTACCGTTGAGCTCGGGGATTACGAGACCGATAGCCTTAGCAGCACCTGTGGAGTTGGGAACGATGTTCTGAGCGCCTGCACGAGCACGGCGGAGGTCACCCTTTCTGTGGGGGCCGTCGAGGATCATCTGGTCACCTGTGTATGCGTGAACAGTGGTCATGATACCGCTCTGGATAGCAGCGTAATCGTTGAGAGCCTTTGCCATGGGAGCAAGGCAGTTGGTGGTGCAGGAAGCTGCAGAGATGATAACGTCATCAGCAGTAAGTGTATTTTCGTTAACAGAGTAAACGATTGTCTTGAGGTCGTTGCCTGCGGGAGCAGAGATAACAACCTTCTTTGCGCCTGCCTCGATGTGAGCCATGGACTTGTCCTTGGAGCAGTAGAAGCCTGTGCACTCGAGAACTACGTCAACGCCGAGCTCGCCCCAGGGGCAATCCTTAGCGTCCTTGCAAGCGTAGATCTTGATCTCCTTGCCGTCTACGATGATGGAGTCCTCAGTAGACTCAACTGTGTGCTTGCCTTCTCCGATGTAGCCGAGGTAAGAACCCTGAGCTGTATCGTACTTGAGAAGGTGAGCGAGCATCTCGGGCTTTGTAAGGTCGTTGATAGCAACTACCTCATAACCCTCTGCGCCGAACATCTGGCGGAAAGCGAGACGACCGATACGGCCGAAACCGTTAATGGCAACTTTAACTGACATTTTAGTGTCCTCCGTTGATTTATATAAATTTATTTTGGAACATCTGTCGGTGCATCTAATCTGCACCGCTTATCATTATAAAGCAAAAATACGAATTATACAAGTGTTTTTTTTCAAATTGTTTTAAGATTTCGTTTTTGGACAAAATTGTTAAAAGTTTTTCGTAAAATTTGGCAGTGTTTTACATATAAATATTCCAAAAGTTTCTTTTCAGTTCATGAATGACTGGTAATATTGTATCATGGCGGTTTATTTGATACACATTTATCGGCTTTTTATAAAAAGAGCGGATCGTTTTGCGGTCAGCACCATAAGAAGCCTGAAAGAAGGGCAACATGAAAAAATATTGTGTTTTATATAATCCTCTCTCCTGCAACGGTCACGGAGAAGAGCAGACCAAAAAGCTTTATACCCTCCTTCCCGACAGCACTCTCGAGCTCTATGAGCTGACAGGAATAGAAGACTTTTGCAGCTTTTACGATCAGATCCCCATGGATACGGATATAATCATTTCCGGCGGCGACGGAACCGTTAACCGTATCATGAATTGTCTGCCTCCTAAAGATCTCGGCCGTGAGGTATATTATTTTGCCACCGGTACCGGCAATGATTTTCTCCATGATATCGGTGTTAAGAAGGGCGAGCAGCTCGTTCCCGTTTCAAAGTACATAACCAATCTTCCCGTTGCGGAGATCAAGGGCAAGAGATATAAGTTTCTCAATAATGTAGGCTTCGGAATAGACGGATATTGCTGTGAGATCGGCGATAAGCAGAGGGCGCGCGGAAAGAAAAAGATAAATTATACCATGATCGCCATAAAAGGCCTTCTGGGCGGATATAAAAAGGCCAATGCCACCGTTATTATAGACGGAGTTGAGCGTAAGTATAAAAACGTATGGCTTGCCCCCTCAATGAACGGCAGATACGTGGGCGGCGGCATGATGGCTGCCCCTTCCCAGGACAGGCTTAACGAGGAGGGGACGGTAACGGTAATGGTCATGCACGCAAGGTCCAGATTCAAGACCCTGACCGTGTTCCCAAGTATTTTTGAAGGTAAGCACGTGGAGCACACCGAAATGGTTGAGGCATATCCCGGTCACGAGATAGAAGTAATATTTGACAGACCTACAGCCCTTCAGGTAGACGGCGAGACGATCACTGAAGTAACAAGCTATAAGGTATGGGCAACTAAGGAAAGCCGCGCCGCTGCAGCATACGATTTTGCAGTTGCCGAGTAAGCGCAAAACTGTTAATAAACAAAAAAATCGGCTCTTAAAAGCCGATTTTTTTAGCACCTCGTGATCGTTGATCTGTATTGGTTGCAATTTCTTTATTTTATGTCATACATTCCGCCGACGGCGCGGCACAGTTTTGAAGTATAGCATAAGGAAAAGGTATAAAGGCTGTAAAGTTTGCTGATCTGTGAAAGTATCTTGTCAAATTACGGTTTGTAGAGGAGAAACGGTCGCTTTTTTGAAAAAAGCTCTGCAAAAAACTTTAATAATGGGTTTAGCTGAAGTTTGCAAGGCAAAAGGCGTCGCCAAAGCAGAAATCTGCTTTGGCTGAGGCACCGAAGGTGCCCAAGCCTAAAAAGAGGGAGATTCACAAAAATGAACAAGCTCATTTTTGTGAATCTCCCTCTTTTTAGGGCCTTTTTGCCTTTTAGCTATCGTTGTCCTTATTAAAGTTCCTTTGGTTCTTTCCTTTCAAGGAAAGAACGCAGTCTGTCGAAAAACACCTGCAAAGGCATCAAGCCAAGGCAGGTGTTTTTCGACAGACTGAAGGGGCTGTGAAAAGCCCCTTTTTGTTATGCGTAAAATTTATGGTTACCCACGGTCATTACAAAGGCTCTGTTATCGGAGACCCAGGAGCTTTGTGCCAAAGCTTCATTGACGAAGAAAAGCACCTTGTCCGAGACATTGGCACCGTCCAGGCACAGCTTTGCTGCTATGATGCTTTCTTCGCTTGGCGTACAATGGATAGTACCGCTGGCAACAGGTGTGAACTGAACACCGTTCTTTCTGTCAAAAATGACCCCGTAGATCGTACCGGGGAAAAGATCGCTTTTTACTCTGTTGAGAACAACGTTTCCCACGCAGACCTTTCCCAGCAACGGTTCTCCTTGTGCTTCGGCGTGAATGATCCTTGCAAGCCAGTACAGCTCATCGCTGTTGTAAAAGCTTTGTCCGTTTTCGAGCTTTCCGCCTCCCACTACGAAAGCGCAAAAGGATTTCGGATCCCATCTCACTTCGCATCCGAATGCCTTTGCCAGTGTCCTGATGGGAACGTACATGGTTCCGTTTAGGATAATTATGCCGCTGCCTGCCCATAAGTATCTGTCGTTTGCTTTGATGTAAAGGCTTTGGTTCTTTGCACTGAGAACAAGCTCGTCGGATTTTACCGTGGCGGTTTTTGTTTTGGAATCCCAGCTTACCGCTGAAACTCCCATGAGCATTGAAAATTCCCTGATTCCCACATAGGTAACGGAATTGTTGAGAAATGCTTTGCCCGTGTATTTGGAACCGTTAACGTATACGTTGACGCTTCTCTGCCCGAGAGCTTGCTCCGAGGGAGTTTGTGCGGCTTTGGCACCTGCCGGGGCAATATCCCCTTCTGAGAAAACAGCATCATCTGCTCCTGCAGCACTGATACGAGGGGATAATGCGGTAGCCAGTGCTATCACCAAGATAAAGGCGAGAAGGCTTCTCTGCCATTTTTTTCGGTGCTTTATTCTTATCATAATGGCTCCTTTCTGCGGCTTTTGGCCGCTCGGGCAATGGAATTTTGCGTTGCCCGTGGATATAATTTTATCATTATCCGCAGATTTATTCAACCAACAGATATTTCCAAGGAAGAACTATGTAATTCTTCCTCTAATTTGGTAAAAATATTCAAAGGATTGATTTTTTCAAAAGTATGTAGTAAAATATATGTGTGTTTGTCCAAGTTTATGATTAAGTATTAGGAAAGGTGGTCACCCCTTTGATCGGTATAAAAAAACTGACAGCAGTTCTTCTGGCATTTGTCTTTTGTATTTCCTGTGCGGGATGCGGAGTTGTTTCTCTGAACCGTCCGTACGATGAGGAAACAAAACCCCATACCACAGACCAAGTACAAACTACGGCACCGCCTGAGCTTGATGTGGTTCACGGCAATTATGACAGCGCGGTGGAAAATTATCTGAAGCGTATCGGAGATGTGGATTATAAAGGTGCAACTGTAAAGCTTGTAACAGCAAAGAAGAGCATCATAATCCCCGCAGAGGATACGGGCAAGGTGGTGTCCGAGGATCTCACCGAGCGCAACAGCGCTGTGGAAAGCACTCTTAACGTCACTCTCCTTGTGGAAGAAAAGGACGCGTATACCATGCTCGATGAAGCAAAGGCCGCGGTGAGAGCAGGAGATTTTTATGCCCATGCCGTGATGTATCCACAAAATATGATCGGGTCCTTTGTCACATCGGGGGTTGCCCTGAATATGAAGAGCCTTCCC
>SVQJ01000010.1 GCA_015065395.1 Oscillospiraceae bacterium | reverse complement strand
AATAGCCAAAAATTTCGAAGGTGTAGTTGTGAGAAAACTCGTAATCGGCAATTACGATTGTTTTTCTCAGTGCTCCCATACTGCCAATAAAAACGACGAGACAACCGTCAAAGTCCCCGTAGCAGCGAAAACCGCTGTCTTTTCTCTCACGTAAGAGCTCATAATCGAGCCAGGGTATATCATGTGCGATATGTTCAATATCTTTTTTCGTTTCCTCGTCAAGCTCGATTATGGAAGCCTTGGCCTTCAGATATTGCTCTTCTTGGGGTTCATCCGGGTCGGTGGTAGAGGGACTGTCCTCGGTTGTGTCCTTGATGCTATTCTCAGCCTCTCCCGCTTTATTTGCGGATGCATCCTTGCAGGATACCGAAAGCAGGGCAATGGCTAAAACAAGCACCGCCAGCACCGTAATCTTAAATCTTTTCATCAGAAAACCTCCTTCTCGGTTTTTCTTTTGTAAAAAAGCGCACGCCGACCCTCTTTCGGGCAAGCGTACGCTGAAAAAATACAGGTATTCTTCAAAAGACAAAAGCGCACCTTCCAAAACCGAAAGGCTGTGCCCGTACAGCGGGCGCGGGTCTGCCTATGTTTAATTTAATTATAACAGCATGCATACGCCCCGTCAATATTATCATCGGGGAATTTTTGGTAAAAATTTTTGAGAAAATTTAAAGAAACTATTGACAAGATGAAATTTTCATGTATAATAAAAGCAGGATTAAGAATTATTCCTAAAAACCAAAGGAGGTTGCGGATGACAGCGCAGAAAACAGCAGTAATAAAAGCCTTCAGAGAAGCAGGGCCGACCCACCCGACGGCTGAGATCATATATGAGCTTGCCAAAAAGTATCTGCCGTCTATAGCTCTCGGAACGGTTTACCGCAATCTCACCAAAATGGCAGAGAAGGGCGAGATCATAAGGATCCCCATTCCCGATGCTCCCGACAGATTTGATATTGATATTTCAGATCACATGCACATAGTTTGCATAAATTGCGGTAAAATATATGATGTTGAGGAGAGGGATGTGAAGGTGGAGGTCGAGGGACTTCCCGAGGGTGCAAAGCTCGTTCGATTTGATATCATGGCAAAGTGCCTGTGTGCAGAATGTAACGGTAAATCAAAAAATTAATTATAAATTTCGGAGGAAAAAATGGAACTTAAAGGATCAAGAACAGAACAGAATCTCATGGCGGCATTCGCCGGCGAATCTCAGGCAAGAAATAAGTACACTTATTTCGCATCCAAGGCAAAGAAGGAAGGCTATAATCACATCGCCGCTCTTTTTGAGGAAACAGCAAATAACGAAAAAGAGCATGCAAAGATCTGGTTCAAGCTTCTCAACGGCATCGGAACCACCGCGGAAAATCTGAAGGCAGCTGCAGAGGGCGAGAACTACGAGTGGACCGATATGTATGCTGAGTTTGCAAAGGTAGCAAAGGAAGAGGGCTTCGATCATATCGCGTTCCTCTTTGAGCAGGTTGCGGCTATCGAGAAGGAGCATGAGGAAAGATATCTCAAGCTTCTCTCCAATGTTGAGAACGAGCTTGTATTTTCTAAGGACGGAGACGCTATCTGGAAGTGCATGAACTGCGGCCATATCGTTGTTGGAAAAAAGGCTCCCGAGGTATGCCCTGTCTGCGCGCATCCTAAGGCTTATTTCTGCATCAAGGAAGAAAATTATTGATCATCGGCAATGGTACCGAAGCAGTTTTATGCTGAATTTACGTAATAAAGGCAAAAATGTTTTCGGTGTAATGTCTTGAATAAAAAAACGGATGAAGCGGATCATTCCCTTCGTCCGTTTTTAATTTGGCAGTAAAATTTCGGTTAGATGCGGAGATGAAGGTGTTTTCTTGTTCTTTCCTTGAAAGGAAAGAACCAAAGGAACTTTAATAAGTCAACGATAGCAAAAAGGCAAAAAGGCACTAAAAAGAATGCGGAACGAAAAAATGAACGAGCTCATTTTTTTCGTTCCGCATTCTTTTTAGGTTTCGGCACCGGCGGTGCCTCAGCCAAAGCAGAAATCTGCTTTGGCGCCGCCTTTTGCCTTGCAAGCTTTAGTTATCACATTTATAAAGTTTTTTGCAGAGCTTTTTTTCAAAAAAGCGACCGTTTATCTCCGTCAAACTGTAATTTGGAAGTGAAATTCTTATGTTCGCAAATTTTATGTATATAGCTCCGGATTTCCCCGGGGGGCTCTTTGGCGTTGTCCTTTCAAACTCTGTTGTACTTTTGTACGACGGTAAGCTTGTAAAACGAAATCTGCATCCTTTTCGACAGTCCGAAGCAGCTTGTCGATAACTTTATCGACAAGCTGGAACTAAAAAAGCCCAATTGGGCTTTTTTAGTTCTTCAATGCCTGAATGGGGGCAGGTATCCTTCCGCCTCTGGAAATAAACTTTGAAGGAGACTGCTGCGTATTTATTTTCATAACGGGACCGCTGCCGAGAAGACCGCCGAACTCAAGCTCTTCTCCGATCTCCTTGCCTATAGCGGGAATAACGCGAACAGCGGTAGTTTTTGAGTTTATCATTCCGATGGCGGCTTCGTCTGCAATAATAGCTGAGATAACGTCTGCGGGAGTATCGCCGGGGAGAACGATCATGTCAAGCCCCACGGAGCAAACGCTGGTCATCGCTTCAAGCTTTTCAAGGGATAGAACGCCCTCGCGAGCGGCGCGTATCATACCTGCGTCCTCGGAAACGGGGATAAATGCACCGGAAAGACCTCCCACGTTTGAGGAAGCCATAACGCCGCCCTTCTTAACTGCATCGTTAAGCATGGCAAGGCAGGCTGTGGTTCCGTGTATGCCGCATCGCTCGAGACCGATCTCCTCAAGAATGTGGGCAACGGAGTCGCCTACGGCAGGCGTGGGTGCAAGAGAAAGGTCAACGATGCCGAAGGGAACCCCCAGCCTCTTTGAAGCCTCGCATCCCACAAGCTGTCCCATACGTGTGATCTTGAACGCGGTCTTTTTGATAACGTCCGCAATCTGGTTGAGGTCTGCGTCCGGGTGCTTTGCAAGTGCAGCACGAACCACGCCGGGGCCGGAAACTCCCACGTTTATAACGCAGTCAGCCTCACCCGTGCCGTGGAATGCTCCTGCCATAAAGGGATTATCCTCGGGGGCATTGCAGAACACAACAAGCTTTGCAGGGCCTATGCAGTTGCGCTCAGCGGTGAGCTCTGCCGCCTTAACAACGGCCTTGCCCATAAGCGCAACCGCATCCATATTGATGCCGGCCTTGGTAGAGCCGATGTTGACTGATGAGCAGATATGATCGGTGGCGGCAAGTGCCTCGGGGATGGATGCAATAAGCTCACGGTCCCCTGCGGAAAAGCCCTTGTGAACCAATGCGGAATATCCGCCGATAAAGTTCACACCAAGCTCATTTGCCGCACGGTCAAGAGCTTTTGCATATTTGACAGGGTCGCCGCCGCTCACCGCGCACAGCATGGCAATGGGAGTAACGGAAATCCTTTTGTTGATGATCGGAATACCGTAAAGAGCGGAAATGTCCTCTCCGCATTTAACGAGGTTTCCTGCAAGGCGCATAAGCTTTTCGTAAACCTTTCTGCAGGAAGCGTCAATATCAGTGTCACAGCAGTCAAGAAGGGAAATGCCCATAGTTATGGTACGGATGTCAAGATTCTCATCCTGTATCATACTTATGGTTTCCATAATATCGCCGAAATTAAGCATCGTATACCGCCTTTCAGATCCTGTGCATGGAGTTGAAGATATCCTCGTGCATGAGGTTTATCTGCATACCCATTTCGTCGGCAAGATGGGCAAGAGAGCTTCTGAGGCGTGAAAAATCACAGCCGCTGTCGGAAATATCAACGAGCATGACCATAACGAACATATCCTGAAGGATGGACTGGGTCACATCGGAAATATTTGCACGGTTTTCAGAGCATACCGCACTAACCTTTGCGAGGATGCCGAATGTGTCCTTGCCGATAACAGAAATTATAGCTTTCATTGTTTTGTACCTGCCTTATTATTTGTTTATTATCTTTTCGCCGTCGTAAACGATGATACCGTTGCCTCCGCCGGCACGGTTACCGCTTCCGAGCCAGTCAGCATAGGCTCTCTGGAGGGATGTCTCTCTGGGAAGCGTGGAGGCATCACCGCTCCAGTCACAGTTGAATATTCTCCAACAATCCCCGAAATTATCTTCATACCAGGAGCTGACAATGTCAAAATGGCGCATGAATGCGAGGATATTTGAATTTTCCGGAAGAAATTTCTCGTGATCCGGGAAAAGAAGCCAGGAGCCGCATTCAATGACCAGCTTTCCGTCAATGAGAAACTTCGGAAGATGTTTTGCAAAGAATTTGTAGGCGCGGCGCAGGGAGTCGTAAACTGCCTTGTCGGTGAGAGGGCCGCTTGAAGGGATGTGAAGATTTATGAGATCGGTCTTGTGGTATTCAAGCTTCAGACCGCAGATATCAAGATCTCCCTCCGTTGCAAAATGCCATGAAAGCTCATACTGAAGCCTGCCTATCTGGAATCTTTCAAGGGTGAAGAATCCGCAGAACCAGGAAGCTACAAAGGAGCCCCAGATATTGTGCATCTTTTTGCATTCCATAAGCTTGTATCTCATGTCAAGCATTGAATCGTGCCATATTTCGGCAGGCAGCTCTCTTTTTATGTATATTTCTCTTAAGTGCTTTGCACTGCAGAGAAAAACGATCAGCTCTGCACTGAAGCGGTGAACACCGCATTTTTCGCTCTCTCGCCCTACAAGGGTAACGAATTCGCCGAAATTGGTTTTGTCATTGCTTTCGTATTCGCCGAGATATTTATCAAACAAAGCTTTTTCATCGGGATCGGCCATAAGCTTTTCATAATCGGAAATAAGCGAAATTGCAGCATCGCGGGGATAGTCCTGCATTTCTAAAAAGTTTTCAAGAAATTTTTTCATAACGGGGTCCTTTTCGGGAATATAAGAATTACATACATTATAGGTAACCTGGGACAAAAAATCAATAGGAAAGTAAAAACTATCTTTTTGCGTTTTTTTCTTAAAAATCTTGTATTAATCGGTTTGATGTGATATAATCATCAAATATTAGTACGGATGATCATGTTTTGGAGGTCAATATGATAGATCAGATCAAAGTGATAGCAGACAGAGTTCGTGAGCTGCGTGATATTCTCGAAATTGAAGATACTGCTCTTGCAAAAAAAATAGGCGTCAGCCTTGAAGAATACAGAGCTTATGAAAATGCCGAGGATGATATCCCCGTAGGTAAGCTTTATCTTATCGCTGCCGAGCTTGGTGTGGATCCGACGGTGCTTCTTTCAGGGCAGTCTCCCCGTATGGAGGACTATACCATTGTCCGCGGCGGTAAGGGTGTAAGCGTTGAACGCTATGCGGGATACAGATTTACATCTCTTGCCTATAATTTCAAAAACAGAGATATGGAGCCTATGATAGTTTCCCTCCTTCCTACCGATGAAAAGCCTGAGCTTGTTACCCATGCAGGTCAGGAATTCAATTATGTTCTGAAGGGATGCGTCGTTGTTACCATAGGTAAAAGAGAGCACGTGCTCTACGCTGGCGACAGCATCTATTTTAATCCCGCTATCCCTCACGGACAGCATTGTACCGATGAGCCCTCCGAGTTCCTCACAGTTATCAACGAATAAGAAAAAGGATATACCCAAATGAATCTGCTTTCCAAATTCCTTCCCAGAATCGAATTCGATTCTTATGAGGATTTCAAGAAGAACTATAAAGTGGAAGTGCCCGAGCACTTTAATTTTGCATACGATGTTGTGGATGAATATGCGCGTCTTTCCCCGGAAAAGCAAGCGCTTATCCATGTTGATGAAAAGGAAAACATAACCCGCTATACCTTTGCGGATATTAAACGTCTTTCAGATAAAAGCGCAAGCCTTCTCCGATCCTACGGTATCGGTAAGGGCGACAGCGTTATGATGATGATGAAGGAAAGGGCTGAGGCGTGGATACTTATCTGTGCGGTCATGAAGCTTGGCGGCGTTATCATCCCGGCAACCTATCAGCTTACTGCAAAGGATATCGTATACCGCTGTGAGGCTGCAAACGTAAAGCTTGTATGTATGGCTGAGGACAGCGAAGTTATAAAGCACATGAGAGAGGCTCGCGAAAAGTGTCAAAGCCTTGAAACCGTGGCCGTTGTGGGCGAGGATATCAGCTCAAGATACGGCGATGAGTTTGTGGACTGGAGAAGAGAAGCAGAGCTTGCCGATGACTTTGGCGAAAGAGTCAGCACGGAAAACACGGATACGATGCTCATCTATTTCTCCTCCGGAACCACCGGTATGCCTAAAATGATAGCTCATAATTTCACATATCCCTTAGGTCATATAACAACCGCGAAGTATTGGCATCATGTTGAGGATGACGGCGTTCATTTCACAATGGCCGATTCCGGATGGGCAAAATTTGCTTGGGGAAAGATCTTTGGTCAGTGGATAGGCGGAACGGCTCTCGTTGCCTTCGATACGGGCAGATTCCAGCCCGATATGCTCATGAGGGTCATAGGAGAAGTCCGTCCCACCACCTTTTGCGCTCCGCCCACTATTTATCGATTCCTTATCAAGGAGGATCTTTCCAAGGGCGATTTCACATCCATCCATCATTGTACAACTGCAGGTGAGCCTCTGAACCCCGAGGTCTTTGACCGCTTCAAGGAGGCTACCGGTCTTGAGATACACGAGGGCTTCGGTCAGACCGAATCAAGTGTTCTTATGGCAAATTTCGGCTGGGATAAAATTAAGCTGGGCTCTACCGGCCTTCCTTCCCCTCTTTACGATATAGATATCGTTGACGATGAGGGCAACTCCTGTGAGGACGGCGTTGTGGGCAGGATAGTTGTAAAGAATGCAGTTTCCGATCGCCCCGTAGGACTGTTTTTTGAGTACAAAAACGATAGCGAGGCAATGGCAAAGGCATGGCACGACGGTCTTTACGATACCGGAGACATGGCGTGGAGAGACTCCGACGGATATCTCTGGTTTGAAGGCAGAAGCGATGATGTTATCAAATGCTCCGGCTACCGTATAGGTCCATTCGAGGTTGAGAGTGCCCTTATGACCCACCCCTCTGTTCTTGAATGTGCGGTTACCGCGGTTCCCGATCCGGTGCGCGGCCAGGTCGTAAAAGCAACCATCGTTCTCGCACGCGGCTACGAGGCATCGGACGAGCTGAAAAAGGAGCTGCAAAACCACGTAAAGAAGGTGACGGCACCTTATAAATATCCCCGCGTCGTTGAATTCGTAAAGGAGCTCCCAAAAACAACAAGCGGAAAGATAAAGAGAACGGATATCAGAAAGTCTGATGCTGAGAAAGCTAATGCGTAATGAATGAGATGAGGATTCCCGCCGAAAGGCGGGAATTCAGCTTGTCGATAAAGTATCGACAAGCTGCTTCGGGCTGTCGTGAAGGATGCAGATTTCGTTTTTCGGGGCTCGTCGGCGTACAAAGGTACGACAGAGACCCGAAAAACGAAAAGCTTAAGCCCCCTGGAAAAACAGGGGGCTCTTATGGCTTTTGTGAATTATAATATCAGTCTATTTAATCGGCAGAGTTTGTTTTTTGTCACGCTTTGCTATGACTTTTCTGCGTTCTGCGCCTTTTTCGACAGTCTGGATTCCCGCCGAAAGGCGGGAATTACTCTCGAGGGACAGCTCGATATATCCAAAATAACGGGCTCGAAAAAAACTTTCAAAAACCACTTGACAAACAGGCAAGGGCATGGTATACTAACTGAGCAAAAAGAAGAAGAACGTACTCCGTTCTCACCGTGCCGCAAGAGCGAGCATCGGTTTGATACAGAAATTTTCCCCGAAAAAGGGGCAGTTTTGTGCGGAGTATTTCCGCACTTTTTTGTTTCACTAAATTTTTTGGGGGTGTTGTGCTATAAGCGCAAAGGAGCTTTTTATCAATGACGATATCCGTGCAAAAGAGGTTCGTCTTCTCGATGAGAACGGCGATCAGCTGGGTATCAAGAGCCTGGAAGAGGCAAAGGAATATGCGTACGAAAAGGGCGTAGACCTTGTTTGTATCGCGCCTCAGGCTACTCCTCCCGTATGCCGCGCCATGGATTACGGTAAGTACCGTTATGAGCAGCATAAGAGAGAAAAGGAACAGATGAAGAAGCAGCAGACTGTCGTTATCAAGGAGGTTCACCTTTCCTGCCGTATCGACAAGCACGACTTCGACACTATGGCAAACCGTGCCATCAAATTCCTCAGCGAGGGTAACAAGGTAAGAGTAACTCTCCGCTTCAAGGGAAGAGAAATGGCCCATCAGGATCTCGGACGCGAGGTAATGATGAAGTTCGCAGAGACCTGTTCCGAGGTATCCACCCTGGATAAGAAGCCCGCGCTGGAGGGCCGTCAGCTTATGATGTTCCTCATGCCCCTCAAAGCAGGCGCAAAAAAGGTAGAAAAGAGCGCAAAGGAGGCCCCCAAAGCTGAAGAGGCAGAGGCGGCTGAATAAGACTTTCTGCGGCAGAGCCGCAAATAACAATCGAAAGGATTTATAACAATGGGAAAGATCAAGACACATAAGGCATCTGCGAAGCGTTTTTCCGTTACCGGCACAGGTAAGGTAAAGATGCATCACAGCGCACATCGCCACAACCTCAGCACAAACAAGACTGCAAAGCAGAAGAGACACCTTCGTTCCGCTGATATCCTCAGCCCTGCGATGGAAGCAAACGTTAAGAGACTCATCATGAAATAATCCCTCGGGGATAATCAATCATCGGATAGAAAGGATTAGATAAAAATGGCAAGAGTAAAAGGCGCAATGATGACGCGCAAGAGAAGAAATAAGATCCTCAAGGCAGCTAAGGGTTACTGGGGCGCAAAGTCCAAGCACTTCAAGATGGCTAAGCAGGCCGTAATGAAGAGCGGTAACTATGCATATATCGGCAGAAAGCAGAAGAAGAGAGAGTTCCGCCAGCTTTGGATCGCTCGTATCAGCGCTCAGGCAAAGGTATGCGGCATCAACTATTCTCAGTTCATGAACGGTCTTAAGAAGGCAGGCATCAACCTCAACCGTAAGATGCTCTCCCAGATCGCTATCGAGGATAAGGAAGCATTTGCAGCTCTCGTAGAGAAGGCAAAGGCAGCCCTCTGATTTGATTTTAACGAAAAGAACCCTCGCGATTGTCGCGTGGGTTCTTTTTTGAAATAAAGGAAGAAAGGTATGCATACATATATTTCGTCAAGAACAAATAAAACGGTGCAGATGCTTGCCGGTCTTGAAAAGAAAAAGTATCGTGAGAAAAACTCGCTGTTTCTGGCAGAGGGAAAAAAGCTTTGCTCTGAGGCTCTCGGAAACTGTACCGTCAGATATGCGGTGGTGAGGGAGGATAGGGCAGAGGGAGAGCTTCTTTCCCTTTGCGAGAAAAGCGGCGGAGAAGTGATAATTCTCTCCGAAGGTGTCTTTGAAAAGATATCTAATGATGCCGCCTCGGACGGTGTGGCATTTGCTGTTGAAATAACGGATAATGGATCTGAGATCCTTTCCGAAGAAAGAACAATTATGCTTGACAGTGTTCGTGATCCGGGAAACGTGGGTACCGTTATACGTACCGCTGCAGCATTCGGCTATGATAGGGTGATCCTCTGCGATTGTGCCGATATATATAATCCCAAAACGGTAAGAGCAACTATGGGCGCGATCTTTAAGATGAATTTTACAGTCTGCAAAGAGCCTTGCGAGGTGATCGCCGAGCTTCGTGAAAAGGGAAGAAGAGTTATTGCCGCTGCTCTTGGTGACAGCGCACTCACTTTAGGCGTGTCTATGATAAACACCACGGATTGCTTTGTTATCGGCAACGAGGGTCACGGCGTCAGCGAAGCAGCTTTGAATTCCTGCACCAACGTAATAAAGATCCCCATGAGTGATAAAACCGAAAGCCTGAATGCGGCAATAGCCGCAAGCGTCATTATGTGGGAGCAGGGAAAGGCCGGAGTATAACATGAAGGATAAGCGTAAATATTGGCTGTGGCTTTCTCATACCGCAGGTGCGGGAAGCAAAAACGGCGTAAATCTTGTGAGAGCATTCGGAGATGCAGAGGGTGTATATAAGCGTACCCCTCAGGATATTTTTGACAGCGGAGTTATCAAAGATAAAAGAGTGCTTTCAAAATTTGCAAATAAAGATCTTTCTGAGGTGGAGGATATACTCTGGTGGTGCGACAGAAACAAGGTTTCGGTGATCGTTCCCACAGATCCTGTTTATCCGAAAAGCTTGCTATCTCTGCCGGATGCACCTATGGCACTGTATGTGCTTGGCGAGCTTCCCGATTTTGATAACCTTTTGTCATGCGCAGTTGTCGGAACAAGGGATATGAGCGAATACGGCAAAAAGGTAGCTTATGAGATCGGAAGCGGACTTGCCGACGGCGGTGCATGCCTTGTCAGCGGCCTGGCTCTGGGAATAGACGGTATGGCAATGGCAGGCGCAGTTGAAGCAGGCGGAAGGACAGTTGCCGTTCTCGGTTGCGGAATTGATGTAGTGTATCCCAAGCAGCATGAGCTCCTTATGCGCCGTGTTTTGGAAAAGGGTGCGGTGGTAACGGAATATGCTCCCGGTGTTTCTCCCGAGGGCAGGCATTTCCCGGTAAGAAACCGAATAATCAGCGGTCTTTCGCAGGCAGTGTGCGTGATAGAAGGAGATATGAAGAGCGGAGCTCTTATTACAGCAAGACATGCCATATATCAGGGGCGTCAGCTTTATGCCGTTCCGGGCAGAGTAGGCGAAAAGAGCTCGGAGGGAACGAACTATCAGCTCAAGCAGGGAGCGCTGACTGCAACGGGCGCGTCGGATATCCTGTCGGCATACGAATTCATATATCCCCACAGTATAACTCTTTCCGGAGCGGTTCCTCATATCAGCGCCGAAGAAGCTTTTGAAAAGCATTCCCTCGGCAGAAGAGGAAAAAAGAAAAAGGCAGAGGAAGAAAAGACAAGCTCTGCAGAGAAAACGTCTACGGTAAAAAAAGAAAAGAAATCCAAAAAGGAAAGTATTTTCCCCGAAAGGGAGGAGAAAACTGTTGTCAGAAGAGCCGATGTGGATTCTCTTTCCGAGAGTGAAAGAAAAATACTGGATTATATGACCCCCGATGTCCCCATGCTCGCAGAGGAAATAGCAGAGGGTGGATTTTCTCTTTCCGATGTCATGGTTGCGCTTACTATGCTTGAGGTAGCCGGTGCGGTTGAAGCAGGTGCCGGAGGATATTATCTGAAAAGAGCGGCAGACTTCGGAGGTGAGCCGGAATATATAACCGAGGACGATGACGGACTGTAAAATTTGAAAAATTATAAATTACTGTTGCAAAACGCAAATGATGTTGTTATAATAATGAATTGTCGGCAATGTAAATATTGATATTAATGAAGGGAATTTTATTTTATGACAAATCTTGTAATAGTTGAGTCACCTGCAAAAGCAAATACAATAAAGGGATATCTGGGTCAGAGCTACAGAGTGGTAGCATCCAAGGGCCATGTTCGCGATCTGCCCAAATCATCCCTCGGAATAGATATAGAGAATAATTTTGAACCCCATTATATTAACATCAGAGGTAAGGGCGAGCTCATAAAGGAGCTGAAAAAGGAAGCGAAAAAGGCAGATAAGGTCTTTCTTGCAACCGACCCTGACCGCGAGGGTGAAGCGATCTCATGGCACCTTGCGGCTTCTCTTGGTATAGATGTTGACAAAGTAAACAGGATCACATTTAATGAGATCACCAAAACTGCGGTAAAGGATGCAATAAAGCACCCCAGAAGCCTTGATATGGATCTTGTCAATGCTCAGCAAACAAGAAGGATCCTTGATAGAATAGTCGGCTATAAGCTTTCTCCCTTCCTCTGGAAGAAGGTTAAAAGCGGTCTTTCTGCAGGTAGAGTACAGAGCGCGGCAACGAAGATCATCGTGGAGAGAGAAAACGAGATCAGAGCCTTTGTTCCCACTGAATATTGGACGGTGGAGGCACAGCTTGAAACAAAGGACGGAGAGTGCTTCAGCGTCCGTTATTTCGGCGATGCCGCAACAAAGGAAAAAGCAGAGCTTTCCTCTGCTGCAGATGCTGAGCGTGTGAGAAGCGCGGTCGAGGGAAACCCTTTCACGACCGTGGAGGTAAAGAAGGGAACAAAAGTGAAATCTCCTGCTCCCCCCTTTATAACATCCACTCTCCAGCAGGAGGCATCCAGAAAGCTTAATTTCCAGTCACAGCGCACCATGCGCGTGGCACAGGAGCTTTATGAAGGTATAAATCTCGGAAGCGACGGCGGAGTGCAGGGTCTTATCACATATATGCGTACGGATTCGCTTCGTATCGCTAAGGAAGCACAGAATGCCGCAAGAGACTATATCGTGGAAAAATTCGGAGAGAAGTATTGCCCCGAAAATCCCAAGGTGTATAAATCAAAGGCGACGGCGCAGGATGCCCATGAAGCTATCCGTCCTTCCTCCGTAAAGCACGATCCTCAGAAGGTGAAAAAGCACTTAACTGCCGATCAATATAAGCTGTATAAGCTCATCTGGGACAGATTCATCGCAAGCCAGATGGAGGGAGCGCTCCTTTCAACCGTGACCGCGGATTTTGACTGCGCGGGAAATCTTTTCCGTACCCGTGGATATACAGTTACGTTCAACGGATATATGGCAGTATATGAGGAAAGCCAGGATGAGGTGGATGAGGATAAAAACAAAAAGCTTCCCCCTGTTTCCGAAGGAGATATGCTGAAGAATAATGCGGTGGAAGGAACACAGCATTTTACCGAGCCTCCCGCAAGATATACCGAAGCATCCCTTATCAAATTTCTTGAGGAAAAGGGAATAGGCAGACCTTCCACCTATACCCCTATTATTACCATTATAACCACCCGAGGTTATGTAAGCAGAGACGGTAAGGCGTTGGTACCCACTCCACTGGGAGAGATCACCACTGCCCTTATGAATGAGCATTTCCCCGATATCGTGGATTATAAGTTTACTGCAAGCCTTGAGGATATGCTTGACTCCATAGAGGGCGGCGAAGCTGAAATGAACGGCGTTCTCAGCCATTTCTACGGCGATTTCAGCGCAGAGCTTGAAAAAGCAATGGAAACAGTTTCAAAGGATGATATCGAGATCCCTGTAGAAGAAACGGATATGGAATGCGATCTCTGCGGCAGCAAAATGATAATCAAAAACGGCAGATTCGGGAAATTTGCCGCTTGTCCCAATTATCCTACCTGTAAATGCACAAAGCCCCTTGTTAAAAAAGAGGCAGAGGCAGAAACAAAAAAGCAGGAGCTTGCCCCCTTCAAATGTGAGCTTTGCGGAAACGATATGGTGCTGAGAAGCGGCCGATACGGTTCTTTCTATGCCTGCGTAAAGTATCCTGAATGTAAATTTACAAAGCAAAAGGTAAGAGAGCTTGGAGTAAAATGTCCCGACTGCGGAAACGAAGTAATAACAAAATTCGGCAGGAACAGAACCGTTTTCTATAGTTGCTCCAAATATCCCGAATGTAATTTTTCCACTTGGGATATGCCCACAAATGAAAAATGCCCAGATTGCGGCGGTATGCTGTTTGTCAAAAAAGGCAGAAACCAGCTCGTTTGTAAAAAGGACGGATGCAATTTCAAAAAGGATGCTCCGAAGATAGAGACTGAAGAATAACAATGGCGAAGGCCGAAATGAGAAAGGCTTGAACTGAATATGAGAATAAGCGTACTCGGCGCAGGCCTTGCGGGATGTGAAGCGGCATGGCAGGCGGCAAAAAAAGGTATATACGTGGACCTTTACGAAATGAAGCCGGAGAAAAAATCTCCTGCTCACAGCTATAACGGCTTTGCAGAGCTTGTTTGCTCAAACTCCCTGAGAGGAGCAGATGTAACTACCGGCGTGGGGCTTCTTAAAGAAGAGCTGCGCCGTCTCGGCTCTCTTATTATGGAAGCCGCCGATGCAACAAAGGTTGCCGCGGGCGGTGCTCTCGCAGTAGACAGATATGCATTTTCCGATTATATAACTGAAAAGATACGCTCAAATCCCTATATAACCGTTATCGAAAAAGAAGTAACTCAGATACCCGATGAAGGCGTCTGCGTTGTGGCAACAGGACCTCTTACATCTGATAGCCTTGCGGAAAAAATAGGCTGTCTTGTGGGTGGAAACAGACTTTCATTCTTTGATGCAGCAGCTCCTATCGTTGATTTTTCAACCATCGATATGTCAAAGGCGTTTTTTGCATCAAGATATGATAAGGGAACTCCCGATTATATAAACTGCCCCATGAATGAGCAAGAGTATAAAGCCTTTTATGAAGCCCTTGTGGGCGCGGAGCAGGCACAGCTTCACGACTTTGAAAAGGGAGAGTCTCTGAAGGTTTTTGAGGGATGTATGCCTGTTGAGGTCATGGCATCCCGCGGGGAGGATACTCTCCGTTACGGGCCTATGAAGCCTGTGGGCATCCACCACCCCGAAACGGGCGAGGGATATTATGCAGTAGTCCAGCTTCGCCGTGAAAACGAAGAAGGAACAATGTTTAATATCGTGGGATTTCAGACTCATCTGACCTTCCCTGAGCAGAGAAGAGTTTTCAGAATGATCCCCGGACTTGAAAATGCAGATTTTCTCAGATACGGTGTCATGCACCGTAACACATTTCTGAATTCTCCGGATATCCTTTCTCCCGATTATTCCATGAGAGAAAGACCGTGCTTGTTTTTTGCAGGTCAGATGACGGGCGTTGAGGGCTATATAGAATCCTGCGCTTCAGGATTCGTTGCAGGGTTGAACGCGGCAAGACGTGCTCTCGGAGAAAAAGAGTATGTATTTTCCGACGAGACCATGATCGGAGCTATGGCAAAATACGTGAGTGTTGGCAGCGAGGCGGATTTTCAGCCCATGAATGCAAACTTCGGTATCGTAGCAAGAAGCTCCGAGAAGATAAAGGGCGGAAAAAAAGTGAGATATCAGTTCTATGCCCAGCGTGCACTTAAAGAGATAGACAGAATAGTTGAAACAGAAAAACTTTGATTTAAGGAATATCAAAAAATGAACGCAATAAGAGTTCTTCCTCTGGATAAAGAAAAACTTGAAAACAGAATAGGCTATTCTTTCAAAAATAAATCTTTGCTCACCGAGGCTTTGACCCATTCCTCTTATGTAAATGAGCATAAAGCAGAAGAAACCGAAAGAAGCTGTAATGAACGACTGGAGTTTCTCGGAGATTCCGTTCTTTCGGTTATCGTGAGTAAGTACATATTTAATGAGTATAAATCCCGTCAGGAGGGCGATCTCACCAAGATCCGCGCTGCGGTGGTGTGTGAAAAGGCACTTGCAAAGTATGCAAAGGAGATAGGCCTCGGCGATTTTCTCTATCTTGGAAACGGCGAGGATAAGAATAACGGCAGAAACCGTGCTTCAATAACAAGCGATGCCTTTGAGGCTCTCCTCGGCGCGTTATATATTGACAGCGGATACGATGCTGACCGGGTATCTCAGTTCCTTTTGACCTTTGTTAAAAAGGAGATCGATTTTATCCGCACGGGTGAGTCCTTTGTGGATTATAAAACCGCTCTTCAGCAGATAATCCAGCAGGCAAACGGAGAGCAGCTGAAATATACGGTCGTTGATGAATGCGGTCCCGATCATGATAAGGTGTTCACCGTTGAGGCTTTGCTTAATTCAAATGTTATCGGAAGAGGAACAGGCTCTTCAAAGCGTGCGGCTGAACAGAACGCCGCAAAAGAGGCCCTTGAGCTTTTCGGTTCTGCCGAAGCATTGGAATAATAAAGGCGGTCAGCTTTGAAGCATATTAATATTCCTATATTTATACAGCATATGGGCTGCCCAAATCAGTGCGTGTTCTGCGATCAGCACGCAATTACGGGCGCCCATTCTTTTTCTTTTGAAAAAGTCAGAGAGGACATAGAAGCTGTCCTTGAAACAGCAGATAATTGTGTTTGTGAGATCGCATTCTTCGGAGGAAGCTTTACGGGCATCGACAGAGATCTCATGATAGAGCTCCTTTCCCTTGCCAAGGAATACGTTGATACAAAACGGGTTTCGGGTATCCGCCTGTCCACCCGTCCGGATTATATCTCCGAGAAAATATGCGATATTCTTTCCTGTTATCCCATAAGCCAGGTAGAGCTGGGAATACAGAGCTTTTCGGATAAAGTTCTTTGGGAATGCGCCAGAGGGCATAAGGCACAGGTGTCCTACGATGCGGTAAGACTGCTGAAAAACAGAGGATTTTCCGTGGTCGGTCAGATGATGGTGGGGCTTCCCGGTGCAGATTTGGAAAGCGAAATTGAAACCGCAAGGATAATATGCAGCGAGGGCTGCGACAGCGCAAGGATCTATCCTTGCGTGGTATTCAGAAATACTCCTCTTGAAAGAATGACAAGAGAGGGAATGTATACTCCGTTGGGAATTTGGGATGCGGTAGACCGTGGAGCAGAGGTCTATAAAATATTTTTGGAAAACGGTGTTCCTTGTCTTAAGATCGGCCTTCATGAATCTGAAAATCTCCATAGCGAAAAAACCTATTTTGCGGGGCCTAACCATGCCTCCATCGGCGAGTTGATCCGCGGCAAGGTGTATTACGATAAAATAATCTCCGCTCTTGAAAAAGAGCAAACAAAGGGTAAGCATCTTACCGTTTTTGTCCCCAAGGGCGCGACTTCAATGGCGGTGGGGCAGAAAAAGGTATATAAAGACCGAATTATGGAAAAAAGCATGGCAAAATCCTTGAAAATCCTTGAAAAAGAAACGCTTTCGAGCTATAATATATCTATTGACTTAAAATAAGATGAAAGAAAGGGAGGAAATACTGTGTATCTTAAAACACTTGAATTACATGGCTTCAAATCCTTCCCCGATAAAACAGTTCTCCATTTCAATCCCGGTTCAACGGTTATAGTCGGTCCTAACGGAAGCGGAAAATCCAATATAACCGATGCAATGCGCTGGGTTTTGGGAGAGCTTTCAACAAAGAATATCCGCGGCTCAAAAATGGAGGACGTTATCTTCGTCGGTGCCGACGGACACCGTCCCATGAGCTTTGCGGAGGTATCCGTAACATTTGATGATTCGGAAGAGCCGAGAAAGCTGAACTACCCGTATACTGAGGTAACCGTCAGCCGACGTTATTACCGTGCGGGGGAGAGTGAGTATTTTATTAACCGTAAGCCCTGTCGCCTGAGGGATATATATGAGCTCTTCATGAATACCGGTATCGGCAGAGAGGGCTATTCTATCGTAGGTCAGGGTAAGATCGCAGAGATCATCTCTAAAAAAAGCGACGACAGAAGAGGTATCTTTGAGGAAACTGCAGGTATTTCCAAATACCGCTATCAGAAGCATGAATCCGAAAAGAAGCTCACTGAGACAGAAGAGAATATGACCCGTATTACCGATATTTTTTCGGAGATCGAGGGTCGCATCGGTCCCTTGGAAAGGGATGCCAAAAAGGCTCGCCAGTATCTCGAGCTTTATGATGAGAAAAAGCAGCTTGACGTTTCCGTATGGCTTTACGATACGGATAAGCTGAGAAACGATGCCCAGAAGGCGGGATCTGAATGTCGCCTGACCGCGCATGAGCTGGAAATGGCAGAGGACGATGAAAGACAGCTTGAAGCAAAATACGAGCGTCTTTTCGATGCTTCTCAGCAGAATAAGCAGGAATCCGGTAAAATCTACGACCGTATCAGGGAAATAAACGAGTATGTAAGAAAATGCGAGGATTCGTACCGTACCCTTGAAAACGAAGCGACCCATAAGGAAGCTCTTTCTGCAGCAGCTCTTGCAAATGCCAAAAAAAGCGCCGCAGACGGTGAAGCTGAAAGATTGGGTATAGCAGCTTTGAATGAAAGGATCGAGGAAATAGGAAAGCAGATAGATAGCGTTAATGCGCAGATATCCGCATCCGAAAAAATCAGATCCCAGATGCTTTCAGATGCAGGGGAGCTTGAGAGAGAGCTTGACGATTCCTTGATGCTTATACGAGAGGCAGAGCAGGAAAAGTCAGATCTTAGAGTACGTCTTGATGTTCTGAAAACAAGCCTTACCGATCAGAGCGACAGACAAAGCAATATCATAAAGGAGCTTGAAAGGTATACGGGCGAGCTTGAGCGCATCGGCAAGGAAAGCGAGGAGTGCAGAAAGAGCGTTGAAATGTACGAGGCTGCGCTTTCCAAATCCGACGGTGAGATCGCCTCTTGCGATAAAAAGCTTTTGGAGCTTTCCGATAAGGAAGATATCGCAAGAAGAAACGAAAGCTCATTGCGTGCTTCAGCCGAAGCATTGCACAGCCGCATCGCGGCACTTGTCAGAATGCAGGAGCATTTTGACGGATATAATAACAGCGTAAAATTTGTAATGCAGTCGTCGGGAGAGGGAAAGCTTCGCGGTATTCACGGTCCTGTTTCTCATCTGATAAAGGTTGATGATAAATATACCGTTGCATTGGAAACAGCCCTCGGCGCCGCATTGCAGAATATTATAGTGGATGATGAGCAGAGCGCGAAAAGTGCTATCTATGCTTTGAAGAATGCAAACGCAGGAAGAGCAACATTCTATCCGCTTTCATCCGTCAGAGGACAGTCAAGGACCGCAGAGCTTCTGGAAAGTGCCAAGCATACGGGCTTCGTGGGATATGCGGATGAGCTCATTTCCACCGATGCAAAATACAGGGATATAATTTCAAGCATCATCGGCAGGATCGCTGTTTTCGATAATATAGATAACGCCACCCAGGTGGCAAGAAAATGTAATTGGAAGCTGAGGATCGTCACCTTGGACGGTCAGCAGATCAATATGGGTGGCTCGTTTACCGGCGGATCCGTAAAAAGAGATTCCGGTATGCTTTCCAGAAGTGCTCATATCGATAAGCTTCGCGCCGAAGAAAGGGAGCTTTGCCAAAAAGCGGATGTCGCTTGCGCTGAGCTTGCAGAGATCCGTACAAGGATCACGGAGGTGTCAAACTATCGGCGTAAAGAGGACGAAAAGGTAAAGATATCCTCCGTTATGCTCAGAACAGAGAGAGCACAGCTTGATGAGTATGAAGCAAACCGCAGCATGGTGATGAATCTTCTTGAAAAGCTTGCCTCGGACAGGGAAAGCCTCGCAGAAAATGCAAAACGCGGCGGTGCCGATATAATAACTCTTGAGAGGGACCTTTCCGTTAAAGCGGAGCTTGTGGAAAAGCTCTCTGCCGAAAGAGCAGAAACCGATGTAAAGCGAAATGAGCTTCTTGATATTGCTCAGGAATGTGACGGAAAGATCAACGAGCTTCGTATTGAGATTGCAGGTCTTTTGCGAGACGGAGAAAACGCAGAGCTTTCCGTAAAGG